>NZ_JADPKQ010000305.1:0-52087 GCF_023074015.1 Bradyrhizobium sp. 142 | reverse complement strand
CACGGGCCCGGACCTCGGGTGAAAACTTGTTCGTCGTCTTGCTCGTCATGGCTCCATCCTCTCAGGAGTTGGAGCCTCCGGCAAACCCGGGGCGGTTCAGTCACGCCAAAAATATGACCAATGCGATGAAAGCGAGATTGACCGAGGCGGCCACGACGGCCCAACAGCGAATCGTGGCAGGCGAAAATTCAAGAGGCGAAGTGTCGACCCAAAGCGGCGGCATTCAAGTCAGCTCCAAAGACCCGGGTTGAGAGACAAACCCGCATATGCGCAGAAACACCCACTCTGCTAAAGCCGAGCTTTTCGACCGCGCGTAGAGCCCTTGCCGCCCCGCCAACGCGCTCGCAAAAAGGCACCCCCCGCCTGGCGAGCGGGAGCACATTGGCTATCGCTCGCCGAACTGCCCGATCCGTCCGCTAGGCGAGCCGGTGCGATCCGCGAGTGCGAGGAGCACGCCTGGATGAAGGACCGCGCCGATCGCACGCCCGCGAGCCCGCAAAATCCGTGCCCACTGGCAGCGCATCTTGCCGCGAGCTTCTCAGGAGGCTTACGCCCAATGCTCTGGGCTCGATGACATCCGTTCTCAGGTCAACCCGCTATCCCGATTGCTCTTGAACCACGGTGCCGGAGCGCTCGTCTGAGCTCACCGAACTGGTGGAACATGACGAACAGAGCGATCATTCCGGCGCCCAGCTCAGCGATTGCTTGACTGGCTAACAGTCCGTTGAAACCCGCAACCATCGGGAATAACAGTACGGCCGGTATGAAGAGATACCCCTGCCTCGCCAGGGACACAATTGCACTGAGGCGTGCTCTCCCAAACGACTGAAGCATTGCCGTCACGAAACTCTGAACCCCAAACAGCCCAAAGAAGAGATGGAACACGATGCAGGTCGACACGGCTATTTCCGTGACCTTCTCGTTATCGCTAAATAGGCTCGCCAAAGGCCTTGCAAAAATCACAACGGCTGCAGAATACACCATGGAGAATGCGACCGTCACGAAGAGCATGAACTTCGCAGCCTTCAGAATACGAACATAGTCGCGTGCGCCCCAACCGAAACCCAGGATAGCTTGAGCGCCTATGCAGAACCCGGTGATAGGCAGTGCGCCGACCATCAAGATTCGCACAGCTATTCCAACTGCGGCGATTGAATCATCGCCGAACGGCGCAGCAGCTCCGTACAACAGCATAACGGCAAAAGCAGATAAGATACTCGTCATTGTCGCCGGCGCGCCTACCAACGCGAGCTGTCTGATCCGATCTGCTCGCAATGATATGTGAGATATCCTGACGAGAACTGTCCCGCCAAGCTTCGTAAAATACGCGATATAGAGTCCAATAGCAGCGATCTGCGATACCAGCGTTGCGATGGCTGCGCCTCGCACACCAAGGTGAAGCAGGAATATGAAGACGGGGTCAAGCACAGCGTTTAGTAGAAACGCGATAAGCATCGCCCACATGCTGAATCGCGTATCGCCTTCGGCTCTGACAATGAACCCGCTGACGATGTTTAGAAGCATCAGGGTGTTCCCGAACAAAAGCGTACCCGCGTAGTCGAGCGCCACGGGCATGATGGTTGGAGTGGCTCCGAGGGTTGCGAATATCGCTGGCAGATTTGGAAGCAGTGCGACGGTAACTATGATACCGGTCGGAGCGGTGAGGGCGAGTGCTGTACTTGCGCCTCGACTCGCCTCTAGGTACTCACGAGCGCCCAGATGACGAGATATGAACGACGCCGTTCCAACACCGATCCCCTGTCCGGCTGCCGCGAGCAGGACCATGATCGGCAACGTCATGCTCACAGCTGCGATCGCTTGCGCGCCAAGTGCGCCAACAAAGATCGCATTGACGACTTGCTGTAACGCATGGATCGATAACCCAACAACAGATGGAATGGCGAGCCGCAGGATAAGGCTCGAGAGATTCGGGTCCGATAGATCGATGTGCTGTTTCTTCTGTGGCATCAAATTGCGCTCGCTCTCGAGCGCGAATTCCGTATCCGGCTCATTCATGGATGAACGTGTCGCGAGCTTTTCCAAATTCGCTGATCGCGTACTCAGCGCAACCCTCTCCGGATCTGCTCTTGCACAGGGGTACATAAGTTTATCTGCGCCAATCGATCGCCGTGATCGCGTAAATCCGTTTGACGTTTCACAAGCTGATTTTTGCCTTAGTCGATTTTCCCTAGGTATACGCCTCCCGCCAATCGTAGCCTTCTGCGGCTCTTAAGTCAGAACAACGAGGATCCTGATTGAGGTGTTCGTGGGTAGCCACCCAGGTTTTGCCAGTCATATTGTGCCGTTCTGCCCTTTGTTGGCTTCTCGTCGGTTGCGTTCATTTCTGTTTCCTCGATGATGATCGGCGGGGGAACGCGGCCGGACCCTAGCGCCTCAAGTTGGCTTCGGCATCTACCGGATCTTGTAGTAGACGCTCCATCGCCTGCATGGCACAGGCAATGAACGTGCCCAGAACCACTGTTGCGGTTCGGCGACGATCTCGTGCAAGCGCTCCATGATCTCGGGTTCCTTATCGCGATCGAGACGAACGGCAGGCTGCCGGTCCCGGCCGGCGTGGTAACTGGATTTGCGTCAGCAAATCGCGCCGCGTGGGCATCACTCGCGGACACGAACTCAAAATTCGTGTAGCCGCAGCCGGAAGCTCTGCCGGACCGGTTCGATGAGAGGGGGCTCGACAATTCGACGCCGTCGACCACATGCGGCACGCCGTCGCGTAATGTCTGCTCATCGGAAATGGCGACTCGGCGTGCAATCCCACAAACATCCCGGCATCAGATGAAGATATCCCAGGTATTTAAGTTCGAGGCAGCGCACCGACTTCCAAACGTCCCGCAGACACATCGCTGTCATCGGATGCACGGTCATTCCTATCGGGTCGAGGTCGTGCTGAACGGGCCCGTCGATCCGCACACCGGGTTCGTAATGGATTTCTTCAACATGGAAGAAGCGTTCGGTTTTCTTCTAAAGAAGCTCGATCACCATTGCCTGAACGAAGTCCCGGGACTGGAAAATCCGACGGCGGAAAATATCGCCATCTGGATCTGGAAGCACGCGAAACCGCGCCTTGCGCAACTCTCGAGCGTGAGGGTGTACGAGACGACCGATTGTTGGGCGGAATATGACGGGCCCGATCGCTGAATTCAGCGCTCATTTGGGCTGTGTCGATGCAGCACGCCTGTCCTTCTTCGGCTCCGAAGCCGACTTGCTCGATCTGCACTTCGGCTCCTCGTCGGCCGGGTCCGCGGGCAGATTCCCGTGCTCGCGGAAGGCCCTTGGATCTCGCGGGAGGTCAGAGGACCGCGCCCGGCTGGGTCATGAGGCCCCCCTAGCACGTGACCGCATTCGGCCAGACGATCCGGAATCCCGCGTTGTGCTAACCGCCGGAACTGTCTGGGGGATTCGTTGGAGCGAATTCGATGCTGATTGTACCGGAGAGAGGACCCTCGATGCCGGACGCTCGCGGCTGGGCGATCTCGGTGCTGCAGCAGGTCGGCGCTAGCCGCGAATGCGAGGAGCATCCTTCTTCCGCTCGATCTTCTGTTCGATCTTTTCAAGCGAGGTCTGATGCTTTGGGGTCGCGGTCTCCGTTCCCGCAAAACATGGACACATAAACCCGACAACATTCGATAAAATAGGCCACGGGCACCATCGATGGTGTCTCGCCAGCCGACATGGAGGAAATCCGTGAGGATCCAGACACCGGACGGGACCTGGGCAGCGAGTTCAGTTTTGAACTCCTTGGATATCGGAGCGGAAGGTCTCTATCAGAAGTATGCGTTTTTCTGACAGTGCTTTTCGACGCCCGAGTACGGAGCTCACGCAGACGGAGTGCTTGCTCTTGGAGGCTCGACGCAAGGGTCATCGAACCAGCGGAATAAGAAAGACCCAATCAGCGACGGTTCCTTGGGGTCGGACCACCGCGTCTGGGCTGTGCGCGACAATTCGCCGCCAGCGGCCAAATTTTATTGATGGACGAGCCGGCGCTCCGCGGCAGCCACTACACATCTGTACGAGAAGCCCCGTGAACCGAGAACGGGTCCGCTAGGCACCGGTCACCCAGCCACAGACTTACGTCGCCGTCACCCGCAAGTATTTTTACTCCGCTTTGTTTAGCGTATCTGCTCTCGACTACGCGCCTCATCGCTAGGAATGCCCTCACGCGCGCCGCGGCACTTGAAGAATTTCATTTTCATTCGACGCTGCCGAAGTCAGCATGAGAGAAGCGTTGCGAGCAATCGCTGCGGCTTGGCTGTAGCGCAGCGCAGAAATTTACGCTAGCTTCTGCTCGCGAGTTTGCAAATGCGTACCCGCATCCGATCTCTCCGAAGACAACGAGCGATCATTCGACCGCTTGCCCCCTCTCATCCTCAGAGCTGGGATAATCCGGACAATGAGGAAATCTGGTTTGAGTTGGCGCGCGCTATCGGACGTCAGGTCGCACGGGATGAAAATCACGGCTCGGGGCAGCCGATAAAGGACCGGCATGACGACAGCGTCATCGAAGAAAACGGCCGTACTATACGCCCGTTATTCCAGCGACATACAAAAGGCGACCTCGATTGACGGTCAGCTATTGCTCTGCCGGAAGGTCGCATTGCGCAACGACCTCGATGTCATCGGCGAGTTTGTGGATGCCGCAAAATCTGGTCTTACCGAAGGTGCGCGGGACGGCTATCAGCGCTTGCTCAACGGTGTGAGAAACCAGGACTTTGACGTAGTCGTGGTTGAGCATTTCGACCGCTTGTCGCGCGATCCCGCAACCATCCAGCGTCTCAAGCAGGTTTTCGAGTTCAACGGCGTTGAGCTGATGGATCAGAAAGGGGTCTATGCGACCGCCACTGACATCAGCATCGCAAGTCTCTACAACACGATTTACAAGCCGCAGCTCGCCGAAAAGGTTCGGCGCGGCCATGACAACGCTGTTGCCAACGGAAGAATTCCTGGCTCATACGCCTATGGTTATCGACCGAGGCCGGGCGCGCCGGGCGAACGCGTGATCGATGAGAACGAAGCAAAGATTGTGCTCCGCATCTTCACCGAATATGCAGCGGGCCGCTCGACCCGAACTATCGCCGCTGATCTCACCCGCGAAGGCGTGCCCTCACCAGGGGCAACTCGTCACAAGAACAAGGCTGGCCGTACCACCTGGAATCATCAGTGCATCACAGGCGGTCGGCATGGTCGCGGCATTATCGGCAACAATCTATATATCGGCGAGATACATTGGAACGTTCGCTCGACAATTCTCAACCCGGAGACCCAGAAGAAACAGAAGCGCCGCAATCCAGAAGAGCGCCACATCGTAGTCAAGAAGCCAGAGCTGCGGATCGTTCCGCAAGTGCTCTGGAATCGAGCGCAGGAGGTTCGTAGCGCGCGCGCCGTATCTATGTTCGGACCGACTGGCAAGCCGCGGCGTCGGGTCGTGATCCCGCGCAACAATGAGCACCCGCTTGCCGGTGTGCTCCGGTGTGGCGTCTGCAATGGCCACATGCGAATCGCTCAATCCTCGCGTAACGGTGCACCGCGCGCGGCATGCGCGAGCGCGCATCAGCGGGGCACCTGCGAGCACACCCGTAGCTTTGACATGGACGTTCTGCTCGAGGATGCTTCCGACAAACTCCAACTGAAATTGCTTTCGCCGAAAGCCATTGAAGAGGCGATGTGTGCCTGGAAGGAGGAGCGCAAAAACGATCGGAACAAGGGCAGCGAACACGCTAAGCTAGAGCGTCGACGCCGCGTGTTGACTACCGAGATCGAACGCCTGTCATATGCCATCGCAAATAGCCGTCGGAAGCCGGACGAGTTGCTCAAGCGGATCGATGAGTGCGACCTGGAGCGGGAAAGCGTTGAAGAGCGCTTGCGGCTGCTGGGCGGTGGCGGCGAAAATGTCATTGGCTTCGATCACCCGAAATTCGGTGACCGATACCGTTCGGAGGTTAGAAGGCTGGTCACCGCGCTCAAGACCAATCCGAAGGCGATCGAAACTCGCGTCGCCTTCCGCAACTTGATTGAATGCATAGTAGTGCATCCGGTTCGCAAGCGGATGCCCTACGAATATACGCCCTACCTGAACAGCTCCGCGCTTTACGGCAAGAACTTTTTCCCCGAAAACCGCAGCAAGGAGCGAGAAATCAGCACGTTTGCCTACTACGACAATCAAGTCAGGGAAAATTCGCAACCGGAGTCGACATCGTACTCCTCCGCGTCGTTGGAAGGTCGGATCGTGGTGCCGAGCCGGAAAGAGCCCTGGACGTAGACCTTGGGGCTATACTGCCTGACGCTCGAGGCGTCACGATGCAGCCACTCTCCAAGCGAGTTGTAACTTCGCTCCGCCTGCTCGTAGCGGCCAGGCGGGACGCTCAGCTCCTCGGCAATATCTTCCAGGAATTCCTCGCTCTCGCGGGTCGGCTCTGCTGACCACCTTCGGCCTCCAGATGCAGCCCAGGAAGCGCGTGGGGATTGTCGAACCGCGCGGTTGAGCTTTTGGGGTAAAACGTGAACACTATACCGAGTCGTATCGGACCTCCACCATGGCAAAATCGCAAATCCCAAGCAAAATTCAGGTCGCTCTCTGGGCCAAGGCTGGGGGACGCTGCGAGTATCGCGGATGCAACGAGGATCTCATCGGTGACCTGATCGCCGGCCGTGAGGATGGAAAGTTTGGCTTCATCGCGCATATCGTGGCCGACAGTGCAGACGGGCCACGCGGCGATCCCGTTCGTTCGCCAGCGCTCGCCAGAGACCTGAACAACCTGATGCTGCCCTGCGCAAAGCACCACAAGGGCGTGGACGTCGATTATCTGGCGGATCATCCGGAAAACGTTCTTCTCGAGATGAAGGCGGAGCATGAGGATCGCATCGCCATCGTGACGGGGATGGACCCAGGGCACGCGGCCCGCCTCCAACTCAGTGATGATCTTGTCGGTGATTTCGTCATAGAGATTCGCCCGGCTCTCGCCGGCGCGCGCCCGAACAACATGTCTCGACATCGCGGGTCTCCGCGACGGGCGCCGCGAGCCTTTCTCGCGACTTCCAACCCGTCACGGCCAACCCGGCCGGCACTCTCACTCCTGGACGCGCTCAGCGCGCTCAAAAAGGAGCAATTTCGGCGAACGCTTCCGCGAGGGCCGCGTCAGGGATGGAAGCCCGAAGGGTGAAGACCCGGCGTCAGCCGGGCCTTTAGCGAAGCCGACAGCCCGGCCCGCAGGGAGACGCCCAAGGACTACCGGATCAGCAAGCCCGACTTCCGGCTGCTCGGAGCGCTGCCAAGAGGATCGCTGCAGGTGCAGCTTGTATGCGAAGGTTCCGATTGAGCGCGCCGCACATGCGATTCGTTGTAAGAATATTTCTCTGGGATGCTTTTTGGGGGGCGGGCGATGGGCGAAGGCAAACGCAAGAAGATGCTGGGCGCTTCCGCCGTGCGGAGAGGCCAGTTGCCGAGACGTTTTGAGAGCGTTGGTATCGACACCTCCGCGCCAGGCTTCTTCGATGATCCACAGTTCGTCGCTGAGGAACGTCGGGATCGTCGATTTCTCGAGTTGTACTCGGAATGGGTTGTCCACCGCGAACGCACCGCAGACTACGACGCCCATGTGCGCGAGGTCTTGGCGAGGCTTGCGCCGATCATTTCGGCGCGGTTGGACCGTTATCAATGGTTTGGCTCGTGCATCGCTGTAACGGGTATCCTCACAAGAATGCTCGACCGCCTCGGCGTTTGGAACACAGTGATGAAGGGCTCGGTATCCATAAGAAATTCAGACGGCCAGTCACGTCATTTCGCGATTGTCGATAAACATGAGGGTCGTGGTTACGAGACCGGACACTACTGGCTCGTTGCACCGCCATTCGATATCGTTGACCTCAGCCTCTACCATCAGCGTTGGCGGCGCGGAGATGAAGTGTTTCAGACCTTGGCGCCCAAGGTGGTGCTGGCCGAGCGTACAGAGATCGTCAAAGCACGCGCCGATGACGTCATTGCGCCTGCCCTCATTCGATCCGGAGCTGACGCAGAAATGCACCGCGCATTGCCGGATCAAAAGCGGTTCGGAGCGATTTTCCCACCTCGAAGGGGCGTGTTGGACGAGCTAGTGCTTAGATACGTGGCCTCTGGCTCGACGGCCCTCGATGTTCCGCTCGAACGCGTCAATATCGAAGCCAGGGCTGGTGTGCCTGCGATTCAGATCTGGGAGGAAGATGTGGTGCCCGCATTCGGGATCGGCTGAGGCAATCGTTTTCGCTCGTCTTGATCTCGTACAGCCAGGTCCGGTCGGGCGTCTCATCGATAAAGCGCGTAACTGCGGAGTTCGCTTGGCAGAAGCACACTATTATTTCTTGGTTTTCGTCGCATTCCACAATTGCTTCTCTCGCGCCCTTTTTATGTAGATCTTGCGAGGAGGCTCGGTCCCTGAAACCTTGGTCAATGCATCTCCGGCGATGCGCGTGATCTGAAGTACGCTGCGGTCATCTCCCTCTCCGGCGTGCTCCGCCATGCGGCCATGGATGAACGCGTTCTGCTGGGCGTGATCCAGCTCAGCCCAGAATCCATCCGTTGCCACAAGCCGCGCCATTTTGTCCGCCGGGATTGAACAGAAAGCCGGTTCGACAAATTCTCGCGAGCGGAAGCTACGCGTAAGATGATGACGACCGATATCATTTGCCAGATCGCAGATCTTCATCGTGCGTTACAGCGTTGGCGAGCGTATGCGGTTGGACCAGCCAAGACACCTTGCCCGCTGGCGCGTAATGGCCAACCAGGCAACCGCCTGCGTGCAGAATGAGTGCCTCGCGTCCATCGCCGACGCGTATCAAGAGGTAGCTCGCCGAATCCCTCTGGAAATGCTCGGTGAGCTCGGCATGCGTCGCCCGAAGCTGGGCAGTTAGGACCGCTACGATGATTGCGTGGTCCGTCGACACGAACCAATCGACTATTCGGCGCGCAATCTCGGAGGCGAAGACTCCACTGTTTGCTCCGGAGCTCGAACCGTCAAGGACGATGGCGAGGACCTCCGTTTGACGTATGCCGATTCCGGCACAATCCCGGTTGTCGGTCGTCCTTGTTCCTTGCTGGCTCTGCCAGCGGATTGCAAAGGCCATGTCAGCCGTCGCCGAGCCTGCTCAATGCGATGAAGCGGTCGCGGACAATGTCAGCACGTCCCTCCGGGCCGCGAATATTTCCTTCGAGGAAATGATCGAAGTATCGCGATCTGAAAGTAGCCTTTTGAATTCCCCGGCAATGTATGAGCGAATGTCCGCATCGGCGGCGGCAACTTCGTCAACCAGTTCTTGCCGCCCGTCAACGAGGAGCAGGATATCTTCAGCGTCGCGGCTGCCGATAAGGTCGCCGCCACCTCTGCCGCGATAAGCCTCCAGCTTCGTTGCGATGAACATGGGCGGGGTGAGATGCCGGATCGTGATGTTTTCATCCAGTGACGTCTCAACGGCTGTTTCGATCCCCTTTGCGTACCAACGATTGCTGAAGCCGAGGATCTCCTCGTCGTCCGGCATAAAGTCGACCTTGAGCTCGCCAAGCTTCATCCGGCATATGACATTGTCGTCCGACTGCCTCGGAGAAGCCCTGCTTGCGAAGTTGCTCCAGTAACTTTGCCCACTCCGGGAAGCCGGCCAGATCCACAATCAGGTCGACATCATCTGTGGCTCTTACTCCCTCAAGCGTGACCGGATCCGTTATATGGAGAGCTGTTGTGCAGCCGCCCACAAAGACCAATCGCGCAAGAAGTGATCGCCGAGCGCGACGGCAACTGTCTTCAGCATTTCCTTGAGACGGCCTTGGATCGTCATCCTAGCCGCTCCTTAAGCAAATTGCTGGCGAGGTGTGCTTCGCGCTGATTACCGAGTCGTATCGCGTCCACGAGAGCCAAATAGGCGTAAAGGCGATCGTCCTTCTCTGCGGCTTCTAGCACGGTCTTGAACAGAGGCTCGATTGACTCGCCCATCTCGCGGCCGCGCGCATACGGCCAGACGTGGATCAGGCTGCCAGCGCTGTGGAGCGAGTCCTTTAGGACAGGGGCGGCGAAAGCTGTCGGCACGCCGCGCTGCATCGGACCTGGTTTTGCCGGGAAAACAAACTTCAGCCCGTGGGCAATAAAATCGCGCAGGTTCCTGCGATTGGGATTTGGACGGTTGGTGTCGCGGTCCTTGATCGCCATGCCGGATGCGAGACTGCGATTGATCGAGGCCGCGATTTCCGTTTTGCTGATTCCGAGAGAGGCTTCGAGCCCTCTCACCGAGTACGGGTCCTCACCGTCCAGGTGGATGTCTGTCCCGGTTGCGTGTTCATGATCCTGCAAGCTGACGAGCTTTAGCAGGACGACAATATCCTGGCTTTTCATGGTTCCGCGCTGTCCTCAGTCCTCGGACAGAGGACACTAGGGTCAAGTTTTCAGAACTCGGATTCAGCAGAATCGCCAGATAGTTCCTCGCGCCGAACCAGCTAGAGATCGGCGTGGGTAGCAGCTTCTTAAGGATATTCGACGGGTCCTTCCTTAGGTCGCTCGGGATCGTGTTTCGGTGGCCTCCTTGCTGTGCGCCGGCTCCCAGATTCTGCCGCGACCACGGGGATTGAGAGGATGGTGCAGATGCTAGCGAGCAGGCCTAAGACATCCCTGCAAGGAGACTGGAGTGCGGCTGCCGGCTTTCAAACGCAAGCCATAGCGCGGGCATGCCCACTTGGTTTACGGAGGCGATAAGTGATCGGCCGGAATCGTTTCGATAGCGCAAGTATTTTTTCGTAATTTTTTCCGCCGCGTTTTCCCATCGCTACGACGAACATGCAGCCGCAACGCAAACGCGCGACATCGCACTTGCGGTGCAGCGGCGACCGCGTTTATCTTGGCGCGGACGTTTGTCAAAGTTGTCGAGAGGAGAATTCAGCTACTCCGTCCAGGTTCATGCGATGGCATCCGAAAAACTTCGAGAAATCACGCGCGCTACGCCATTGATGCTTGCAGACGCGATCGCCTGCGCTACTGTGTAATGCGTAACGGGACGCGATCGCATCCGAGACAAAAAGCGATCATCCGACCGCTTGCCCCTTCGCACCCTCAGAGCTGGGACAATCCCGACGATGAGGAAGTCTGGCTCGAGTTGGCGCGCGCCATCGGACGACAAATTGCACGGGACGAAAAAGCCGATTTGGAACAGCCGATAAGGGAACGGCATGACGATAGTGTCACCGAAAAAGAGGGCCGTGCTATACGCCCGTTATTCCAGCGACATGCAAAAGGCGACCTCGATTGACGGTCAGCTATTGCTTTGCCGAAAGATCGCCGAACGCAACAACCTGGACGTGATCGGTGAATTCGTTGACGCCGCAAAGTCTGGCCTTACCGAAGAGGCGCGTGATGGCTATCAGCGACTTCTCAACGGCGTGCGAAATCACGACTTTGACGTGGTCGTCGTTGAGCACTTTGATCGGCTGTCGCGCGATCCCGCAACGATCCAGCGCCTAAAACAGGTCTTCGAGTTCAACGGCGTTGACCTAATGGATCAGAAAGGCATTTACGCGACCGCCACCGATATCAGCATCGCGAGTCTCTACAACACGATCTACAAGCCGCAGCTTGCTGACAAAGTTCGGCGCGGGCACGACAACGCCGTCGCCAACGGAAAAATTCCCGGCGCGTATGCGTACGGTTATCGGCTGAAGCCTGGCGCGCCCGGTGAGCGCTTGATCGACAAGAACGAAGCGAAGATCGTACTCCGCATTTTCAAAGAATATGCTTCGGGCCGTTCAACCCGAGAGATTGCCGCCGATCTTACCCACGAAGGCGTGCACTCGCCCGGTGCCACCCGTCACAAGAACAAGGCTGGCCGTTCCACTTGGAATCATCAGTGCATCACTGGTGGTCGTCATGGTCGCGGAATTCTCGGCAACGAGTTGTACATCGGCGAAATTCATTGGAATGTTCGCTCAACAATTCTGAACCCGGAGACACAGAAGAAGCAGAAGCGCCGCAATCCGGAAGAACGCCACATCTTGGTCAAGAATCCCAAGCTGCGAATCATTCCGCAAGGACTCTGGGATACGGTGCAGAAAGTGCGCAGCGCGCGCGCCATCCATATGTTCGGACCAACGGGTAAACCGCAGCGTCGCCCGCTGATCCCGCGTAACAATGAGCACCCGCTTGCCGGCGTACTCCGCTGCGGCGTTTGCAACGGCCATATGCGAATTGCACAATCGTCTCGGAACGGCGCGCCGCGTGCGGCATGCGCCAACGCGCATCAGCGAGGCACCTGCGAGCACACCCGAAGCTTTGACATGGACGTTCTACTTGAGGATGTTTCCATCAAGATCGATGCGAAATTGCTTTCGCCAAAAGCCATTGAAGAAGCGATGGGTGCTTGGCAGGAGGAACGCAAGAAAGACCGAAAAAAAGGCAGTGAACGCGACAACCTGGAGCGTCGACGGCGAGTACTGACTACCGAGATAGAGCGCCTGTCATATGCGATCGCAAACAGTCGTCGTAAACCGGATGAGCTGCTTAAGCGTATCGATGAGTGCGATCTAGAGCGGGAGAATGTGGATGCGCGCTTGCGGCTGCTGGGCAATGGCAGCGAGAATGTGATCCCGTTCGACCATCCGAAGTTCGGCGAACTCTACCGTTCGGAGGTGAAGAAACTCGTCAGCGCGCTGAAGATCAATCCGAAAGCGATCGAAACCCGCGTCGCCTTCCGCAATTTGATCGACTGCATTGTGGTGCATCCCGGCCGCAAGCGGACGCCCTACGAATATACGCCATACCTGAACAGTGCCGCCCTTTTCGGCAAGAAGCTTTTCCCCGAAAACCGCCGCAAGGCAGAAGAAATTGGCATGTTTGCATACTACGATAATGGCAAGTCAGAGAAGTCCGTGTCCTCGTAATAGACGCGGACCTGCATGTGGTGGCGACCGTCGCGGATCTCGCCATCGAGATGGGCAGTCATTTCGGGTTAGGGCTTCTCTGTCTGCGAGCTTCCTCGAGAAACTCTTCCAAATTCCAAGGTACAACGCGATCCGCCGCTACATCCGCCATTCCTCTATCTATGGCAGATCTAAGCGAGCGCAGTTTCTCAGTGTCTTCCGCAATTCGCTCCATTGCGCGATGCTAGCGCTTCAACCGCTGCCGCACAATCCGACACGGCGATACTACGCGACCACCGCCCCCCGCCCCAGCGTCACCTCGACGATCTCGGGCGGCACGCCGACGCGGACCGGGATGATGCTGCAACCGAGGCCGCCGGAGATGATGACGTCGCATTTCAGCCGGAAATGGCCATAGGCAAGCCGGAGGCCGTGCTGCGGCGAAACGGCCGGCGACCAGCCGAGCAGGCGGACCTGGCCGCCATGGGTGTGGCCGGACAGTTGCAGCGCGACGCGCGCGGGCACGCGTGGCGCGATGTTGGGCTCATGCGCGAGCAGGATCACCGGCGCGTCGTCGGTAATCTTTGCCAGCGTGGCGGTGAGATCGTCGGCGCCGAAGCGCCCCGTGCTCCGGAAGCGCCGCGCCGGCAGAAAGGCGAGCTGATCGCCGAGGCCGGCGAGCCAGAACGGGCGGCCGTCCTTGGTAAGACGCACGGCGTCGTTCTCGTAGACGGGAATGCCGGCTGCCTCCAGAGCACGATGTGCGATCGTCGTCCCGTGCCCTGTCTGCTGCACGGTTCTGTCGTCCCAATAGTCGTGATTGCCCATGACAGCATGGACTCCGAGCGGCGCCTTGAGGCCGGCCAGCATTCTGGCCCATTCGTTGGACGGAATGATGCGCGTGACCTGGTGTAGACCGGCGACATAGTCGCCGAGCAGCACGATGAGGTCGGCGTTCAGCGCGTTGGTGCGGTCGACGATCGCCTCGATCCGCTCCAGCGGCATCCAGGGATCGCAGGCATGGATGTCGGCGATCACGGCGATCTTCAGCGGAAAGTCCCCGGGCCACTGCCGCGGGGTCGGGTGATAGCGGGTGACGCGAAGCCGCAGCACCGGCTCGACGCCGACGCCATAGGCAGCGGTTGAGATGCCGAGGGCGGACAGACCGCCGATGGAACGGATGAGATGACGGCGCGTGATCATGGCGGCTCGATTGTGATGCACCTTGCGTGATGCGGCCCGATTGGAGCGAAATTGGGGTGGCACTTGTGCAGATCGCCTGCACGAGGATTACCGGAAATTCATGACGACCCGGGCAATCGGCATTTGCGCAGATCAGTCGTCGCTCTCGTCCGTGCCGAACAGGCCGAACTGCGCCGCATCGCGCGAGGGCTCGCTGATCCCGAGATGACGGAAGGCGTGCGAGGTGAGCAAGCGGCCGCGCGGGGTGCGCTGGAGATAGCCGCACTGGATTAGATAGGGCTCGATGATGTCCTCGATCGCATCGCGCGGCTCGGACAGCGCAGCAGCCATCGTCTCGACGCCGACCGGGCCGCCGCCATAGTTCTGCGCGATGGTCGTGAGGTAGCGGCGGTCCATGGCATCGAGGCCGGCGGCGTCGACCTCGAGCGCGCTCAGCGCGTGGTCCGCGATCTTGCGATCGATCGAGGCGGCATCGGCGGCTGAGGCAAAATCACGCACGCGCCGCAGCAGGCGGCCGGCGATGCGCGGCGTGCCGCGAGCGCGGCGCGCGATCTCGTTGGCGCCGTCGGCGCTCATGCCGACATTGATCACGCGCGCGCCGCGAGTGACGATGCTTTCCAGCTCGTCGATCGTATAGAAGTTGAGCCGGACCGGAATGCCGAAGCGATCGCGTAATGGATTGGTCAGAAGACCGGCGCGCGTGGTGGCGCCGACGAGGGTGAATTTCGACAGTTCGATCTTGACCGAGCGCGCCGCCGGGCCCTCGCCGATGATGAGATCAAGCTGAAAATCCTCCATCGCGGGATAGAGCACCTCTTCCACCGCCGGGCTGAGCCGATGGATCTCGTCGATGAAGAGCACGTCGCGCTCTTCCAGGTTGGTCAGCAGCGCGGCGAGATCGCCGGCCTTGGCGATCACCGGGCCGGAGGTGGCGCGAAAGCCGACGCCGAGCTCCTTGGCGACGATCTGCGCCAGCGTGGTTTTGCCGAGGCCGGGTGGACCGACGAACAGCACGTGATCCAGCGCCTCGCCGCGCTTGCGCGCCGCCTCGATGAAGATCGAGAGGTTCTTGCGCGCCTGCTGCTGGCCGACGAAATCGGACAGCGACTGCGGCCGCAGCGCAGTGTCGCCGACATCATCGCTGCGGCGCTCGGGCGTGACGATGCGTGGGGGTGTGGTCATGCGGGCAGGATAACACGATGCAGCGGTTTCGCGAGCCACCAGCACAGGCTAGCCGGAATGACGGCGAGGATGGCAAGCATCGCCGAAAGCTTAAGCGCCTCAGGCGCGGAACGGACACTCGGCAAGATCACCGCGGAGGTTTCGGAGGGCACAATGAACACGCCCAACGCGACGAAGCCGGCCGCGGCCACGGCCGCGGCGAGCCACGCCATCCAGATCATGTTGAGATCGGCGTAGACCACAGCCAGCGCGAATATCAAGCCGGCGATGACTGCAGGAAGGAAGGAGGCAAGAACCGTGGCGATGGCCAGCAGCACGACCGCGATCGAAAGCAGAGCGCGCAGCGCCTCCAGATCGAGGAGCGCAAGAAACATCTGCAGCATCGCGGCACCGAGCGCTGTCACCGTCACCGAAACCAGCGCGGCGGTTGTCAGCGGCCCCACAACGGAGAAAATCACGACGATACCGGCCACGCGCGAAAGGCGACGAAACAGGGCGGCGACGGGATTGGCGTGGGCCGCGATCACTTTGACAGCTCCTTCAGGCCCAGCCGAATGAGCTGCGCCGTCTCGGCGCTCTCGCCGGCACTGCGCGCGGCCGATGCAATCGCCGCTGCCGCCTGCGGCTGGCCATAGCCGAGATTGACCAGCGCGGAGATTGCATCCGCGACGGGCCGCGGGGCGCGCTGGTCGTCGACAGCGCCGGCAAGATGCACCACCGCCGGATCGACATTGGCGAAGGCCGGCGCCTTGTCCTTCAATTCGGTGACGATGCGCTCCGCAACCTTGGGACCGACGCCAGGCGTGCGCGCCACCGCGGCCTTGTCGCGCAGCGCAATCGCATTGGCGAGGTCGGACGGCGACAGGGTGCCGAGCACGGCCAGCGCGACCTTGGCGCCGACGCCTTGCACGGTCTGAAGCAAGCGAAACCATTCGCGCTCCTGGTCGGTGCGGAAGCCGAACAGCTTGATCTGATCCTCGCGGACGTAAGTCTCGATCGACAGCACTGCGGCTTCGCCCGGCGCCGGCAGATGTTGCAGCGTGCGCGCCGAGCAATGCACCTGGTAGCCGACGCCGCCGACGTCGAGGAGCACATAATCCTCGCCGTAGGAATCGATCAGGCCCTTGAGCTTGCCGATCATATTGATTCCCCGGCGGCGGCAGGCAAGTCTCGCTGGTCATGGCCGGGCTTGTCCCGGCCATCCACGCTTTTGACATCGGCAAGAAAGCACGTGGATGCCCGGCACAAGGCCGGGCATGACGACGGTGATGCGTGGCGAACAATCATATTCCCACCACCTTCAGCCGCAGCGCCGTGCTCTGGCGATGATGAGCGTGGGTGATGGCGACGGCCAGCGCGTCGGCGGCGTCCGCTGACGGCGGCTCGGCCTTCGGCAACAAAATCTTCAGCATCATCGCGATCTGCTGCTTGTCGGCGTGGCCGGCGCCGACCACCGTCTTCTTGACTTGGTTCGGCGCGTATTCGGCGACACTGATGCCGAACATGGCGGGCGCCAGCATGGCCACCCCGCGGGCTTGGCCGAGCTTGAGCGTCGCAACCCCGTCCTTGTTGACGAAGGTCTGCTCGACCGCGGCTTCCACCGGCTTGTGGGCGGAGAGAACGGCCGCAAGGCCCTCATGAATCGCGAGCAGGCGGCTTGCCAGCGGCAGGTCGTCCGGCGGTTCCACCGAACCGCAGGCGACATAGATCAGGCGATTGCCCTCGGACTCGATCATGCCCCAGCCGGTGCGGCGCAGGCCAGGGTCGATGCCGATGATGCGAACGGGGACGCGAATCGGGAGCGCGGTCATGGACCAGTGATAGCGGCTGGCCGGAAGGAGCGAAACAGAAACAGAACGGAAGTAACAGAGGAAAGAGGGCTCCGGTGCCAGAGTCCGCGCTGCAAGCCACAACACACGCCGTCATACCCCGCGAAAGCGGGGTATCCAGTACGCCGCAGCTTGTCCGTACCCCATCACAGTCTCTGAAATATTGGGTCGCCCGGTCAAGCCGGACGATGACAGCGGAGATTGCGCGGCTATCTGACGGGCCCTACCCGCCTATCTTCGCCATCAGCGCGTCGGAGACCTCGAAATTGGCGTAGACGTGCTGGACGTCGTCGTGCTCATTGAGCAGGTCCATCAGCTTGAGCAGCTTCTCGCCGGTGTCGTCATCGACGGCGATCGTGTTCTGCGGCTTCCAGATCAGCGCGGCCTTGCGCGGCTCGCCGAATTTGGCTTCCAGCGCCTTGGCGACGTCGCGATAGCTTTCGGTCGAGGCGTAGATCTCGTGGCCGCTCTCGCCGGAGACGACATCGTCGGCGCCGGCCTCGATCGCCGCATCCAGCACCGCATCGTCGGAGGCGACGCTGCGCTCATATTCGATGATGCCGGTGCGATCGAACATGAAGGACACCGAGCCGGTTTCGCCGAGATTGCCACCGGACTTGGTGAAGAAGGAGCGGATGTCGGAGGCGGCGCGGTTGCGGTTGTCGGTCAGGGCCTCGACGATGACGGCGACGCCGCCGGGGCCATAGCCTTCGTAGCGAATCTCGTCATAGTTCTCGCTCTCATTGCCGAGCGCCTTCTTGACGGCGCGCTCGATATTGTCCTTCGGCATGTTCTCTTGGCGCGCCGCGGTGATCGCCGCACGCAGGCGCGGATTCATGTTGGGATCGGGCGTCCCGAGCTTGGCCGCAACGGTGATTTCCCGCGCCAGCTTGCCGAACAGCTTCGACTTCTGGGCATCCTGCCGCCCCTTGCGGTGCATGATGTTCTTGAATTGGGAATGTCCGGCCATGCGTGGTCTCTTGGTCTCTTACGGGAAGCGTCCGCCAGCGAGAGTGGGAAGCGCGGCCTTATAGGCTGCCAACCCGCCGGAATGAAAGGGTCTCTCATACTTTAAGGTAATAGCGTAGTGGCTCGTGTCCAGATGTCAGGCATCGTTAACCCTGACTTCATTTCGGCTTGCGAAAATAGCGTCCGCCCGTCCCCCGACAAGAGAGACCTGATGGCATTCGGACTGTTTCGGAAACGTCTGCCGGATTTGGCCGCGCCTATGGCAGCCCCGCCGGCTGCGCAGCCGGCCGCCAATTCCGAGCCTGCGCCAGCCGCCGAGGGCGATTCGGCCAGGGAAATCCTCGAACTGTTGGAACTCGAGCTGGGAGGGATGATTCGCCAGCTCGAGCGTGCCGCCAATTCGGTGGCCGGCGGCGCGGAGGCGACCGCGGCGACGCTTGCCGATATCCGCCAGCGCACCGACGCACTGACCGGCCGGACCAATTTCGCGCAATCGAACGCCTCTACCTTCGCCCAGGCCGCCGACAAGTTCACCCAATCCGCGCACGGGATCGGCGCGCAGGTCCGCGAGGCCGGCAAGCTCGCCGACCAGGCCAGCGCCGCTGCGCAGGAGGCGCGCGCCAATGTCGACCGGCTGCGCGAGTCGTCGGCGGCGATCGGCAATGTCGTCAACCTGATCGCGCAGATCGCACGGCAGACGACGCTGCTCGCGCTCAACTCGACCATCGAGGCGGCGCGCGCCGGCACTGCTGGAAAGGGCTTTGCAGTCGTCGCCACCGAGGTCAAGGCGCTCGCGGTACAGACCCAGGGCGCAACGGAAGAGATCACGAAGAAGATCGACGCGCTCCAGCGCGACGCCGCCGGCTCTGCGGACGCAGTGCACCGCATCTCGCAGGCGATCGAGGCGATCCGCCCGGTGTTCGACACCGTCAACGGCGCGGTTGCCGAGCAGAATGCGACCACCGGCGAGGTTTCCAGCAACGCCGCCAGCGCGTCGCAGTTCATCATCTCGGTCGGCGAGAGCGCGGCGGAGATCGATGCCGCGACCAAGGCCGCCTGGACCCACGGCGAGAACGTCGCCAGTGCCGGGAAGGCCGTCACGACTTTCGCGCAGAAGCTGAAATCGCGGTGCGCGATCCTGCTCAGGCAGAGCGAGCACGACGATCGCCGCAAGACCGAGCGACTGCCCTGCCATCTCAAACTCGAAACCGCGCGCGGAATCTTGCCGGTCTACGAGATCTCAATGGATGGCGTGCTGATCGGCGGCGCGGACGCAGGCCGTCTCGCAGCGCAGGCGATCATCGACGGCAGCCTCGAGGATGTCGGGGCCTGCCGGCTGCGCGTGGTCGAGCAGACCAAGGCCGGCGCCCGCACGCTATTCGTCAGCCCCAATGCCGAACTGAGCGAGAAGATCGAGGACAAGCTCTGGTCGATCCACGAGGAGAACACAGAGTACGTCACCCGTGCCATGGAGGCGGGCACCGCGCTGACCAGGATCTTCGAACACGCGGTTGCGCGTGGCGAGGTCAAGATCGACGACCTCTTCGACACCGATTACGTCGAAATCGCCGGCACGAATCCGCAGCAGTACCGCACCAAATATCTGGACTGGGCCGACCGCGCGCTGCCGCCGTTCCAAGAGGCATTTTTGGCGAAGGAGCCGCGCATGGCGTTCTGCGCCATGGTCGACCGCAACGGCTTCCTGCCGGTGCACAACAAGATCTATTCGCATCCGCAGCGGCCGGGCGATGCCGCCTGGAATACGGCCAACAGCCGCAACCGGCGGATTTTCAACGATCCGGCGGGGTTGGCGGCGGCGCACAACCTGCGCTCGTATCTGGTACAGAGCTATGCGCGCGACATGGGCTACGGGAACACGGTCATGATGCGCGAGATCGACGTTCCGATCCGCGTGCAGGGCCGGCACTGGGGCGGATTCAGGACGGCCTACAAGCTCTAGCGCAAGTTTCGAAGAGGCGAGCCGCAGCTTTCGCGCGAACAAGGACCTGAAGCGCGATGATATTTCTTCGCGCTCGAGTGCACGTTCAGGCAAGACGCCAGGCGCGAATCATCCTTTAGAGTCGGAATTGGAATGGGAATGCGCGGAGGGCCGGCGAACGGCTCTGACTGGAGGAAGCCCAAACATGTCCGTCGCGCAGCTTGCAGTATTGGACACCGGATCGAACCGGACACTGGCCGAGCGCCTCATCGACCAGCTTGCCGACCGCATCGGCGGCCTCGGCGTGGAGCTTGCCGACATCGCCGGCAACGTCCAGGAGGTCGCAAGCCGTGTTGCGAACCAGTCTGAACGATTCCATCACCTCCAGAAGACGGCCGAGAGGATGGTCTCGGCCAACCACGACATCGCCAATGCATCGCAGGCGGTGCAATCGACCACCTCGGCTGCGGTCGGCGAGATCGCCCAGTCACGCAACGCCGTCGACACGGCGGTCAGCCATATCGCGGAGCTCGTCGCGGCCGTCGGCCGGATCGAGGCGCGGCTCAGCGCGGTCGGCTCCGCGCTGGCTCAGGTCGCCAAGGTTTCCGGCTCGATCGAGGCCATTGCCAAGCAAACCAACCTGCTCGCGCTCAACGCAACGATCGAGGCGGCGCGCGCCGGCGATGCCGGCCGCGGCTTCGCCGTGGTCGCAAGCGAAGTGAAGAACCTCGCAGAGGCCACCCGCCAGGCGACGCACCAGATCTCCGACACCGTGCGCGATCTCGACGGCCAGATCGAAGGCCTGATCGGCGAGAGCAGCGACGCCTCGCTGCGTGCCAAGACCGCGGGTGAAGGCGCCCAGCAGATCTCCGACATCATCTCACGCGTGCAGCGGGGCTTTGCCTCGGTGGAAGCCGAGATCGATAGCGTCACGCGCGCCGCGACCTCCAATCTCGGTCACTGCGACACCGTCATTGGCGAGCTCAGCGAACTCGCCAAGGGCGTCGACCTCTCCTCTCGCGATCTCAAGAATGCCGACCAGCGGGTGACAAAACTGCTCGACACCTCCGAAGGCCTGATCGCACTGATCGCCGACAGCGGCGTCGAGACGTCGGATGCCTCCTTGATCCGCGCCGTCGTCGATACCGCAAAGCAGATCTCGGCCGAGTTCGAGGCCGCGATCGACCGCGGCGAGATCACCCTCGATCAGCTGATGGACGAGACCTATCGGGAGATCGCCGGCACCGATCCCAAACAATATCTCACCAGCTACGTCGAATTCACCGATCGCGTACTGCCCGCGATCCAGGACCCGATCCAGCAATCCGATCCCCGCATCGTGTTCTGCGTCGCCTGGGCCAAAGGCGGCTATCTGCCGACCCACAATCCGAACTACCGCCTGCCGCAGGGCAAGGACCCGGTCTGGAACAACGCCAATTGCCGCAACCGCCGCCTGTTCACCGATCGGGCGGTGCAGAAGGTCGCGGCGAACACGAAGCCCTTCCTGCTGCAAACCTATCGCCGCGACATGGGCGGCGGGCAGTTCGTGCTGATGAAAGACCTGTCGTCGCCGATCATGATCCGTGGCAGACACTGGGGCGCATTCCGGATGGGCTTCCGGCACAGCTGACGGCCGCCGCGATGCGCATCGCGCCACAGTGCTGTGGCGCTCCTGCATCAAAAAGCGGCAAAACAACCCCATGCACAGTAGCCGGGGCGCGCGGAATCAATGGCTTAGGCGCCTGATGAAGCGGTTGGCTTAGGCGCCTGGTAGAACCCGTTGCCCCGTCGGGCAAAACAGGCGCATGATGCCATCATCGCGCAGGCTGGCTATCGCATCGCAGATGCAGCGATTGGCCGTTCTGATTGATCCCGTCAGAAGCGCACCGTGCTCGCCGTCGCCTGACTTTCCCAATCGCACGAATATCGACATCGCATGATTTTGCGCATTCGCACGATCATCTGCGGCGATCAATGACGCATGGGAAGAAAACACCTCAAAACATGACGATTATCATATCAATTAGCCCAAAACCGATGCAGCGATCGCCGCACAAATTCGTGAACGTCATGGCCTGACGCGCTACCTGCGCAAATATGCATTGCCAGGAATTTCGACGCTTCGTCGTTTCGCACTGGTATGATTATGGTCGCGCCAATTCGCCGACCCGATCGCCGCAAGCGATCGTCGAGCAAGGGGATGCATATGGCACAAACTCTAACCATCAACGGCGAGACGAAATCATTCGACGCGCCCCCCGAGATGCCGCTGCTATGGGTGCTGCGCGACATCCTCGGGATGACCGGCACGAAATTCGGCTGCGGCATCGCGCAGTGCGGCGCCTGCACGGTGCATGTCGACGGCAAGGCGGTGCGCTCCTGCGTGCTGCCGGTCAGCGCGGTCGAGAACGGCGCCATCACCACCATCGAAGCCGTCGGCAACACGCCGTCGGGTGCGAAGGTGCAGAAAGCCTGGCTCGATCTCGAAGTGATCCAGTGCGGCTACTGCCAGTCTGGCCAGATCATGGCGGCCGCGGCGCTGCTGGCGGAAACGTCGCATCCCGATGATTCCGACATCGACGCCGCGATGGCCGGCAACATCTGCCGCTGCGGCACCTATGTGCGTATCCGCGAGGCCATCAAGCAGGCCGCAAACGGCCGTCAGTCGTGAGGTCCGCCATGATCGCAGACAATTCCCTTCAAGGCGTCTCCCGCCGCACGCTTCTGACCGGCGGCCTCGCCGCCGGTTTCGTTCTTGCCTTCCATCTGCCGCTGCGCGCCGCCGTCAACGAACCGGAGCAGCCGAAGGACGCGACCGACGGCAAGTTCGCGCCGAACGCCTTCATTCGCATCGACGAGACCGGCCGCACTGTCCTGATCATGCCGCAGGTCGAGATGGGCCAGGGCATCTATACCTCGATTTCGATGATCCTGGCCGAAGAGCTCGATGCCGACTGGGCAAAGGTTGCAGTGCTGCACGCGCCGCCCAACGACCAGTCTTACGCCAATCCGGCCTTCGGCTTGCAGGCGACGGGCGGCTCGACCTCGATCCGCGCCTGGTGGAAACCGTTGCGCACAGCGGGCGCCAGCGCGCGAGCGATGCTGGTGCAGGCCGCCGCGGCGCAATGGCAGGTCGAGCCTGCAAGCTGCACGACATCGAAAGGCGAGGTCCTGCATGCCGCAAGCGGCCGCAGCCCCTACGGCGCGCTGGCGCTTGCCGCCGCAAAGCAGTCGCCCCCGAAGGACGTGCCGCTCAAGGACCCCAAGGATTTCGTCTATATCGGCCAGCCATTGAAGCGTCTCGACACGCCGGACAAGGTCAACGGTAAGGCCGTCTACGGCATCGACGCGATCCTGCCCGGCATGAAATTCGCCACCGTTGCCGCCTGCCCCGTGTTCGGCGGCAAGGTCGGCAAGGTCGACGACAGTGCCGCGGTGAAAGTCCCCGGCGTGCGCAAGGTCGTGGTGCTCGACGACACGGTCGCGGTGATCGGCGATCACATGTGGGCCGCAAAAAAGGGCCTCGAAGCGCTCAAGATCGAGTGGAACGAGGGACCGCACGCAGGGCTCACCACCAGGGACATCTGGCAGGATCTGCGCGCCGCCAGCGAGAAGGACGGCGTGGTCGCAAAATCGGTCGGCGACATCACCAAGGGGCTCGCGAGCGGCGACAAATTCGAGGCGAACTTCGAACTGCCTTTCCTTGCGCATGCCTCGATGGAGCCGATCAACGCCACCGTCCACGTCAGGCCGGATGCCTGCGAGATCTGGACCGGCACGCAGATCATAACGCGCGTGCAGTCGGAGGCGGCGAAGGCGGCCGGCCTTCCCGTCGACAAGGTGATCGTCAACAACCACCTGCTCGGCGGCGGTTTCGGCCGCAAGCTCGAGCCGGACATGGTGATCGCGGCGGTGAAGATCGCAAAACAGGTCGACTACCCCGTGAAGGTGGTGTGGACTCGCGAGGAAGATATCCAGCACGACGTCTACCGCCCGATCTACCGCGACCAGGTTACGGCGTCGCTGGTCGACGGCAAGGTCGCGGCCTGGAAGTACAAGGTCGCCGGTTCGGCGGTGATTGCGCGCTGGCTGCCGCCGGCGTTCGAGAAGGGAATCGACATCGACGCGGTCGACGCTGCCGTGGAGACGCCCTACGACTTTCCAAACTTCCACGTCGAATATGTCCGAGCCGAGCCGCCGGCGGTACCCACCGGCTTCTGGCGCGGCGTCGGCCCGAACAACAACGTGTTCGCGGTCGAATGCGCGATGGACGAGCTAGCGCGCAAGGCCGGCAAGGATCCGGTGGAATTCCGCCGCTCCATGCTGACGAAGAACCCGCGGGCGCTCGCAGTGCTCAACCTCGCCGCGGAGAAATCCGGCTGGGGACAACCGCTGCCGCCGCGCATCGGCCGCGGCGTCTGCGTGCAGCCGTCGTTTGCGAGCTTCCTCGCGACCGTGGTGGAAGCTGAGATCGACGATCTCGGCGAGATCGTGCTCCGCCGCATTACCTCGGTGGTCGACACCGGCATCGCGGTCAACCCCGACACGGTGAAGGCGCAGATCGAAGGCGGCCTGATCTTCGGCCTCACCGCCGCGCTCTATGGTGAGATCACCATCGACAAGGGCCGCGTGCAGCAGTCGAACTTCCACGACTACCGCATGATGCGCATCAACGAGACACCGAAGATCGAGGTCACCGTCGTCAAGAGCGGCGAGGCGCCCGGCGGCATCGGCGAGGCCGGCGTCAACGCCGGACCGCCCGCATTGCGCAACGCGATTCTTGCCGCAACCGGCGTGGCGCTGCGGCGCCTGCCGATCGACCGGAAACTTCTGACTGCGGGGAAGAAGGCATGAGCGGCAAGATGCGTATCCTCGCAAGCCTGGTGGTGATCGCCATCGTCGCGGTGGCGCTCGGCATCTGGATCATCCGCGGGTCCGGCCCGCTCGATTTCGCCGGCGGCACGAAAGTGGCGCTGGCCGACTACCGCGCCGGCAAACCGGCCGGCGTGCCGGCAAGGCTCGAGAAGGCGAGCCTAGTCGAACGCGGCGAGTATCTTGCGAAGGCGGCCGACTGCATGGTCTGCCACACCAAGCCCGGCGAGAAGGAGTATTCCGGCGGGCTCGGCTTCAAGCTGCCGTTCGGCACGCTCTATTCGACCAACATCACGCCGGACAAGGACACCGGCATCGGCAATTACAGCGACCAGGATTTCCTGGGCGCGGTCCAGCGCGGCAGGCGCCATGACGGCGCGCGGCTGTATCCGGCAATGCCCTACACGTCCTATACCTATATGACCGACGAGGACGTGCTGGCGGTGAAGGCGTATCTGTTCAGCCTGCCGGCGGTGCGCGCCAAGGCGCCCGAGAACAGTTTGTCGTTCCCGTTCAACCAACGCTGGGCGATGATCTTCTGGTCGGCCGTGTTCAATCCGGACACGCGCTTTACGCCTGATACCTCCAAGAGCCCGGAGTGGAATCGCGGTGCGTATCTGACGGAAGCGCTGGCGCATTGCGGCGAGTGTCACACGCCGCGCAATCTCGGCTTTGCGTTGGACAACCGCAAGAAGTTCGCCGGCGCCATCACAGCGGGCTGGCGCGCCTTCAACATCTCCTCGGACAAGGCGACCGGGCTCGGCAATTGGCGCGACGAGGACCTGATCGCGTATCTGTCGCTCGGTCACGCGCCGGGCCACGGCTCGGCCTCGGGTCCGATGGGTGAAGCGGTCGATCACAGCTTGAGCCAGTTCGCTCCTGAAGACATCCGCAGCATCGTCGCGTATCTGCGCAGCGTGCCGCCGGCGCCCTCGCCCTACCTGCCCGCCGACATGGCGCCCGTTGCGCCCGCCTCGCACAAGGACGGCGCCACGGCGGATGCACGCGGCAAGAAGGTGTTCGCCGGCGCCTGCGTCAGCTGCCACGGCTGGAGCGGCGCGAGCCCGGTGTCGCCGATGGCGACACTGACCGGCACCTGGGCCGTGAACGATCCCGCCGCCATCAACGTCGCGCAGATCGTGCTCTCAGGCACCAAACGCCACACACCGGACGGCGCCCTCTCGATGCCCGCCTTCGGCAACGCCTACACCGACGACGAGATCGCGGCGGTCGCGAACTACGTCACGGCGCGGTTCGGCACCAAGGGCTCGACGCTGACGGCGAAGGATGTGGCGGGGTTGAGGGAGCAGACGGCGGAGTAAGTGCTTGTGTCGTCCTGGCGAAAGCCAGGACCCATTACCCCTACTGCCTGTTTGGCGCGACACCTTCAACCACGAGCCTGCCCGCTACCACGGCTGGTGGCAATGGGTCCTGGCTTTCGCCAGGACGACACTGAGTGTGCGGTACCGCCGTTCAACTCAGCCAAAACTTCGGCGTGGCCGGCTCCAACCTGCCACCGGCGCGCACCGGCGCAATGCGGAGCGCGAGGCCCGTCGCATCGTCCGTCTCCACCGCGACGCCGCTGAGCGTCGCAACGCCTGCGGCCGGCTCGAACCGGCCCGACGGTATTCCCGATGTGAACCTTCGCAGCGGTTCTTCTTTCTGCATGCCGATGATTGAATCGTAGTCGCCGGTCATGCCGGCGTCGGTCATGTAGGCGGTGCCGCCAGACAGGATCTGGTGGTCGGCGGTCGGCACATGGGTGTGGGTGCCGACGACGAGGCTGGCGCGGCCATCGCAGAAGAAGCCGATGCCCTGCTTCTCGCTGCTCGCCTCGCAATGAAAATCGACGACGATGGCATCGGCGGCAACGCCGAGCGGACAGGCGCCGAGCTCGCGCTCCAGCGCCGCAAAGGGATCGTCGAACGGGGTCATGAAGACGCGGCCGAGCGCGTTGACCACCAGCGCATGCTTGCCGTTCTTGGTCTCGACCAGCGCCGCGCCGCGGCCGGGCGTGCCGCGCGGATAGTTCGTCGGCCGCACCAGGCGCTCGGCACGCTCGATGAACACCAGCGCCTCGCGCTGGTCCCAGGAATGGTTGCCGAGCGTCACCGCGTCGGCACCGGCATCGAGAAGTTCCTGATAGATCGCCTCGGTGATGCCGAAGCCTCCGGCAGAATTCTCGCCGTTGACGACGACGAAATCGAGCGACCAGTCCTTGACCATGCCGGGCAGATATTCGGCGATGGCGTTGCGCCCGGTACGGCCGACGACATCACCCACGAAGAGAATGCGCAACTTCAGAACTCCGGAAATCAAACACGTCCGATTCCGTTAGCACATAATCCAGCGCGACGTCGTGCGATAGTGCAGGAACCGCCTTGATCTCCTGCGCCGCAAAAGCAAGCCCGATGCCGACGATCTGCTTGGCCTTGCGCAGGTGCGCGAAGGTGTGGTCGTAGTGCCCGGCGCCATAGCCGATGCGATGGCCGAGACGGTCGAAGGCGGCGAGCGGCGTCAACATGATGTCGGGGACGACCTCGGCCGCAGCCGGCGACGGCTCGGGAATACCGAGCGGGCCGAGCATCAGGCGGTCGTTCGGATGAAAGATGCGGAAGATCAGCGACTGGCCGCGCGCAGTGACGCAAGGCAGCGCCAGCTTTGCGCCCGCCTCGGCGAGCCTCTTCAGCAGCGGCATCGGATCGATCTCGCTGCGGATCGGCGAATAGCCGGAGACGATGCTGCCGGGCAAAAGCTTGAACGGCAGCCCGCGCTTGGCGAGCTTAGCGGCGGCGGTGCTGCGCTTCTTCTCGCTCAACGCGTCGCGCGCCGCGAGGGCTTTGGCACGGAGTTCGGCTTTGGAGTTGGACATGTGCGTTTTCCCCCGAAGGCAGAGCCTTGCTCCGCCGTCATCGTCCGCCTTGTGCGCACTTGCGCACTGGAGCGGGCGATCCAGTATTCCAGAGACGCCAATGCAAGAACCTCGACAGCGCGGCGAAACTGGATGCCCCGCCCCCGTGCGCAAGTGCGCACTCGGCGGGGGCATGACACCGAAATTAAACCGCGAGCGTGTCGGGGACGCAATTTCGACAGGCACGAACCCCAAGGAAGAAAGCAAAGTGCGAAGCCGCAGCCGCCGTTGAAGCACTCGATCCCGGAGTTCCCTACGAAAGTAGGTGGGCACCATATGTCCGGGCCCACGGGCCCGGCCAGGGACAGTTCCCTAAAGGATCGATAAGGCCCCGGGGATATATGGCTCCGGACGCGCGTCGCAGCCTCGCCCGCGCAATGTAACAACGATACTGACGAATCGCCAGCCCGAGTCGCGGTTGCTGCTCACCTCTCCTGCTTGCGGGAGAGTTCGGCGCAGAGCGCCGGGTGAGGGCTCTGTCCTCTCGGGGGTTCTCGACTGTGGAAACACCCTCTCCCCGACCCCTCCCCCGCACGCGGGGAGGGAGCGCACCGGCCGCGTGGCAACAATCCAGTTGAGCTTTCTTGACCTACCCGATCGCAATCCCGTTGCCGACAGTACGGTTCAGGACCTGGGTCGACTTCTCGATGCGTTCGGCCGCGGCGTTCAGCGCATTGACCACCGCAGTCTGGGTCATCCGGGCGCGCTCGACGGCGGCATTGCGGAAATCCCGCAGTTCGGTCAACTCCTGCTCCATGGTGCGGATGCGGTTGCCGGCATCGACCAGCTCGTCGCAGACGGTCAGCGCCGCCATCACGGTGAGGCGCGCATCGCCGATCTCGCCAAACTTTCCACGCAGCGACTGGATTCGCGTCTCCAGGCTTTCGGCCAGCTTCAGCAGCCGCACCTCCTGGCCTTCCTCGCAGGCCATGCGGTATTGCCGGCCGTTGATGGTGACGTTGATGTGGCTCATCCGTCCTCTCCGGTATCGAGCACCGAGCGGATCGTGACGATCGCGGAGTCCAGCCGGTCGGCGATCTCGCGATTGGTACGCTCAAGCTTGCGCGCCTTGACCAACGCGCCGTCGAGTTCGTCGGCAAGCCGCGAACGGTCTGCGCCCAGCGCCTGTATTCGCGTCGCGAGCTCGTTCTCGTCGCGATCGGCATCGCGCCGACGCTCGACCGCGCTTTCCAGCGAGTCGAGCGCCGCCATGAGCCTGCGGGTCGCGATCTCGATCTCGACGGCAGACGACTCCGTCATGGCGGAACTGTTGGAAACGCGATCGTTCATGCGCTCAGCGGCGGACCTTGGTGGCCTTTGCATCGGGGCTTGCCGTCCGGCAAAAGACTCGGTTCGGCAAGCGGTTAGAAGCAGAAATTTACGTGGCAAGCTAGCAAATCGCAACGTCGCCGCGAAACTATGCACCGATAGATCGGCCCTGAGCATCCCGGCCGGCTGGTTCCTGGCCTGCACCATCTCCGGCTGCGGCTTTTCCGGATCGCGCGGCGCGCAACTTTTCGCTCGGGGATGGCGTTTGATTGCCTTGGACTCCCGGAACCGAGATGCTATCCAGCCCCCAACCTCCCGTGACCGCCAGGCTCGATCCAGCGCGGCGCGCACGGCCATCAAGCACCTCATTCCAGACGGATTTTCATCATGATGCAGCTCGATGCCACCCGTATGGCCCATACGCAGGTCGACCACACCCGTATGGCCAACGCGATCCGCGGCCTCGCGATGGACGCGGTCGAGAAGGCGAAGTCGGGCCATCCCGGCCTGCCGATGGGCGCGGCCGACATGGCTACGGTGCTGTTCACCCAGTTCCTGAAATTCGATGCAGCCACACCGAGCTGGCCCGACCGCGACCGCTTCGTGCTCTCGGCCGGCCACGGTTCGATGCTGCTCTATGCGCTGCTCTATCTGACCGGCAATTCCGAAATGACCTTGGATCAGATCAAGCAGTTCCGCCAGGTCGACTCGCTGACCCCCGGACACCCCGAGAATTTCCGCACCAACGGTATCGAGACCACGACGGGCCCGCTTGGCCAGGGCATCTCGACCGCGGTCGGCATGGCGCTCGCCGAGAAGATGCTCGCCGCCGAGTTCGGCAAGAAGATCGTCGACCACCACACCTTCGTGCTCGCCTCCGACGGCGACCTGATGGAAGGCGTGTCGCAGGAAGCGATCGCGATGGCCGGGCACTGGAAGCTCAACAAGATGATCGTGCTCTACGACGACAACGGCATCTCGATCGACGGCCCGACCTCGATCTCCGATTCCGTCGACCAGGTGAAGCGCTTCAAATCCGCGGGCTGGGCCGCCGAGAAGATCGACGGCCAGGACCAGGCCGCGATCGCAGCCGCGATCACCCGCGCGAAGAAATCCAGCAAGCCGACGCTGATCGCCTGCCGCACCACCATCGGCTTCGGCGCGCCGCACAAGGCCGGCACGGCAAAGGCGCATGGCGAGGCGCTCGGCGCCGAGGAGCTCAAGGCCGCCAAGGAGAATCTCGGCATCTCGCTCGAGCCGTTCACGGTGCCCGATGATGTGCTCAAAGCCTGGCGTGAAGCCGGCAGCCGCGGCGCGGCGGCACGACAGGAATGGGAAGGAAGGCTCGCTGAGCTCGGCAGCCGCAAACGTGCCGAGTTCGAGCGCCGGTTGCGCCATGAGCGTCCGGCGTCGCTCGCGAAGGCGGTGCGCGCCTACAAGAAGGAGCTGCTGGAAAAGCCGATGGTCGCGGCGACCCGCAAATCCTCGGAAGCCGTGATCGAAGTCATCGCTAGCGCGATGCCGATGGAATTCCTGGCAGGCTCGGCCGACCTTACCGGCTCCAACAACAACAAGGCGAAGTCGGCGACCGCTTTCTCCGCCAAGACGCCGAAGGGCCGCTTCATCCATTACGGCATCCGCGAGCACGGCATGGCCGCCGCCATGAACGGCATCTTCCTGCACGGCGGTTTCGCGCCGAACGGGGCGACCTTCCTGGTGTTCACCGATTACGCGCGGCCGGCGATGCGCCTTGCCGCCTTGATGGGCGCCGGCGTCGTCTACGTGATGACCCACGATTCCATCGGCCTTGGCGAAGATGGCCCGACCCATCAGCCGGTCGAGCATCTCGCCGCGCTTCGCGCCATTCCGAACATGCGCGTGTTCCGCCCCTGCGATTCCATCGAAGTCGCCGAGTGCTGGGAGTTGGCGCTGAACCGCATCGACGGCCCGACCGTGCTGGCGCTGACGCGGCAGAACCTGCCGCAACTGCGCACCAACGCGCCGAACGAAAATCCCTGCCAGCAGGGCGCCTATGAATTGGTCGCCGCCCAGGGCGAGGCCAAGGCGACGCTGTTCGCGTCCGGCTCCGAGGTCGAGATCGCGGTCGCCGCCCAGAAGCAGCTCGCCGAACGCGGCATCGCGTCGCGGGTGGTCTCGGTGCCCTCGCTCGAGCTGTTGTTAGCGCAACCAGAGGCGAAGCGTGCGGCGATCATCGGCAACGCGCCGGTGAAGGTCGCGATCGAGGCGGCGGTACGCTGGGGCTGGGATGCCGTGATCGGCCAGGACGGCGAATTTGTCGGCATGCATTCCTTCGGCGAGAGCGGGCCGGCAAAGGACCTTTACAAGCACTTCGGCATTACCGCCGAGGCTGCGGTTAACGCTGTGCTGAAGTGCGTGTCCTGAGAGTTGAGCTTGCCAAAAAAAAGGATTACGTAACTGCCTCATATGATCAAGCACCGCCCGGCCGAACCGGACGTCCGCCCTAAAAAAACCCTCGCAGGCGCGCTAAGCGCGTTGTGCGGGAAGAACGGATGTCATTGAACCAGACGTCATCGAACGGTCACAAGGAGACGAAACATGGTAGTCCGCGTTGGAATTAACGGTTTTGGCCGCATCGGTCGTAACATCCTGCGGGCTATCGTCGAGTCCGGCCGCAAGGACATCGAGGTCGTCGGCATCAACGATCTCGGCCCGGTCGAGACCAACGCCCATCTGCTCCGCTTCGATAGCGTCCATGGCCGGTTCCCCGGCACCGTGACCGTCGATGGCGACACGATCAGCCTCGGCGGCGGCAGAATCAAGGTGACCGCTGAGCGCGATCCCTCGAAGCTGCCCTGGAAGGATCTCGGCATCGACATCGCGATGGAGTGCACCGGCATCTTCACCGCGAAGGAGAAGGCCTCCGCGCATCTGACCGCCGGCGCCAAGCGCGTGCTGGTCTCCGCGCCCGCCGACGGCGCCGATGCGACCATCGTCTACGGCGTCAACCACGATACGCTGACCAGGGATCATCTGGTCGTCTCGAACGGTTCCTGCACCACCAACTGCCTCGCGCCGGTCGCCAAGGTGCTGAACGACCTGGTGGGCATCGAGACCGGCTTCATGACCACGATCCACGCCTATACCGGCGACCAGCCGACGCTCGACACCATGCACAAGGATCTCTATCGCGGCCGCGCGGCGGCGATGTCGATGATCCCAACCTCGACCGGTGCCGCCAAGGCGATCGGCCTCGTGCTGCCGGAGTTGAAGGGTAAGCTCGATGGCGTCGCGATCCGCGTGCCGACCCCGAACGTCTCGGTCGTCGACCTCAAGATCGTCGCCAAGCGCGCCACCGATCCGAAGGAAATCAACGAGGCGATGAAGCGCGCCTCCGAGCAGCAGCTCAAGGGCATCCTTGGCTACACCACGGCGCCGAACGTCTCGATCGACTTCAATCATGACCCGCACTCCTCGACCTTCCACATGGACCAGACCAAGGTGCAGAACGGCACGCTGGTGCGCGTGATGTCCTGGTACGACAACGAGTGGGGCTTCTCGAACCGCATGGCGGACACCGCTGTCGCGATGAGCAAGGTGATCTGAGCCAAGGCCTCGTGTCTCGGACGCGGCGCAGCGTGTCTTCACGGCGCGCCGCAGTGCCGGGACCCAGCTACACCGTAGGTCCCGGTTCTGCACAGCGGCACTTCGCGCCGCAGTGCGCGCGGGACAAGAGAGCCAAAGATGACTAAATCATTCCGCAGCCTCGACGACGTCGACGTGAAGGGCAAGCGCGTGCTGCTCCGCGTCGATCTCAACGTGCCCATGGAGAACGGGCGCGTCAGCGACGCAACGCGGCTCGAGCGCGTCGCGCCGACCATCACGGAAATCTCCGACAAAGGCGGCAAGGTCATTTTGCTCGCGCATTTCGGCCGGCCGAAAGGGCGCGATCCCAAGGAGTCGCTCAAGCCCGTCGCCGAGGCGCTGTCGAAGGTCGTGAAGAAGCCCGTCGCCTTTGCCGACGACTGCATCGGCGAGCCTGCGTCCACGGCCGTGGCGGCGCTGAACGATAGCGACATCCTCTGCCTGGAAAACACCCGCTTCCACAAGGAAGAGGAAAAGAACGATCCGGCCTTCGTCGCCGAGCTCGCCAAGCTCGGCGACATCTGGGTCAATGACGCCTTCTCCGCCGCACACCGCGCCCACGCCTCGACCGAGGGCCTCGGCCACAAGCTGCCGGCCTATGCCGGCCGCACGATGCAGGCCGAGCTCGTCGCGCTGGAGAAGGCGCTGGGTTCTCCGACCAAACCCGTCATCGCGATCATCGGCGGCGCCAAGGTCTCGACCAAGATCGACCTGCTCGAAAACCTCGTGAGCAAAGTCGACGCGCTGGTGATCGGCGGCGGCATGGCCAACACCTTCCTGCACGCCCACGGCGTCGGGATCGGCAAGTCACTGGCGGAGAAGGATCTGGCCGCGACCGCTCTGCGCATCATGGAGAAGGCGGACGCCGCGAACTGCGCCATCATCCTGCCGGTCGACGCCACCGTCGCGTATCATTTCGCCGCCAATGCGCCGTCTCACGCCTATGGCCTCGACGCGATCCCGGCCGACGGCATGATCCTCGACGTCGGCCCGCAATCGATCGCCCGCATCCATGCTGCGATCGACGATGCGGCGACGCTGGTCTGGAACGGACCGCTCGGCGCCTTCGAGCTGCAGCCCTTCGACCGCGGTACGGTCGCGGCCGCCAAGCATGCTGCCCAGCGTACCAAGGCCAAGAAGCTGATTTCGATTGCGGGCGGCGGCGACACCGTCGCAGCCCTCAACCAGGCCGGTGTGGCCGGCAATTTCACCTATGTCTCGACCGCAGGTGGCGCATTTCTTGAATGGATGGAAGGCAAGCCTCTGCCCGGCGTCGAGGTCTTGCGCGTCAAGTCGTCGGTCGGCGAGTAGCTAGCGGGCCCGCAGGCCCAAACGGGAGAAAAAGATAGATGGCTCGGATCACGTTGCGTCAATTGCTCGACCATGCGGCGGAGAACGATTACGGCGTACCGGCCTTCAATATCAACAATATGGAGCAGGCGCTGGCGATTATGGACGCCGCCAATCAGGTCGATGCGCCCGTCATCATCCAGGCCTCGCGCGGTGCACGCTCCTATGCCAACGACGTTATGCTCAAGCACATGATGGACGCGGTGACCGAGATCTATCCGCACATCCCGGTCTGCGTGCATCTCGACCACGGCAACGAGCCCGCGACCTGCATGACCGCGATCCAGGCCGGCTTCACCTCGGTGATGATGGACGGCTCGCTCAAGGCCGACGGCAAGACCCCCGGCGACTGGGGCTACAATGTCGGCGTCACCAGGACCGTGACCGACATGGCCCATCTCGGCGGCATTTCGGTCGAGGGCGAGCTCGGCGTGCTCGGTTCGCTCGAGACCGGCATGGGCGACAAGGAAGACGGCCATGGCGCCGAAGGCAAGCTCAGCCACGACCAGCTCCTCACCAATCCGGACGAAGCCGTGAAGTTCGTCCAGGAGACCAAGGTCGATGCGCTGGCGATCGCGATGGGGACTTCTCACGGTGCTTACAAATTTACCCGCAAGCCGGACGGCGACATCCTCGCCATGAACGTGATCGAGGAGATCCACCGCAAGCTGCCGAACATGCATCTGGTGATGCACGGCTCGTCCTCGGTGCCGCAGGACCTCCAGGAGATCATCAACGCCAACGGCGGCAAGATGAAGCCGACCTGGGGCGTGCCGGTCGCCGAGATCCAGCGCGGCATCAAGAACGGCGTGCGCAAGATCAATATCGACACCGACAACCGCATGGCGATGACCGGCCAGATCCGCAAGGTCCTGAATGACAATCCGGAAGAGTTCGATCCGCGCAAGTACCTGAAGCCGGCAATGGAGGCGATGACCAAGCTGTGCAAGCAGCGCCTCCAGGAGTTCAACACCGCCGGCCAGGCCGCCAAGATCAAGAAGGTCCTGACCACCGCCGAAATGGCCAAGCGCTACGCCAAGGGCGAGCTCGACCCCCGCGTCGCGTAGCGATCGCGCGGTGGCGTAGGGCTGGATTCGCCCTATCCCTCCCCCGCCTCGTTCTTACGGGGCCGCGACGAGCTGCGCTCGCGCTGAGAGCGTCGGGGTAAGGGGCTGCTTCCGCAAAGCGAGTAGCAGACGGACTCGCGGAGACTCCCCCACACCCGGTTGCTTCGCGACCGACCTCTCCCCGCAAGCGGGGCGAGGTGAAGACCCGCCCGGCCGGCCCAACGCTTACCCCAGCCGATCGCCCCTTCACCCTGCGACGAACGTTAACTCGGCAATTGCCCGAGAACGGTCTATTTTCACGGGCAAGGGCAGAATCGTTTTGGGAGGACATCTCGATGAATCTGACTGAGCTCAACAGGATCGCGACCGCCATGGTCGCCCCCGGCAAGGGCATCCTTGCCGCCGACGAATCCTCTGGCACCATCAAGAAGCGGTTCGACGCGATCGGCGTCGAATCGACGGAAGGCAATCGCCGTGACTATCGCGAGATGCTGTTCCGGTCGAAGGAGGCCATGAGCCAGTACATCTCCGGCGTCATTCTCTATGACGAGACGATCTGGCAGGACGCAAAGGACGGCACGCCGCTGGTCAGGCTGATCGAGCAGAGCGGCGCCATTCCCGGCATCAAGGTCGACGAGGGCACGCAGGCCTTGCCGATGTGCCCGGGCGAGCTCGTCACCGTCGGGCTCGACAAGCTCGCCGAGCGGCTGAAGAAATATTACGACCGCGGCGCGCGCTTTGCCAAATGGCGCGCGGTGATCGATATCGGCAGCGGGATTCCCTCCATGACCGCGATCAGCGTCAACGCCCATGCGCTGGCCCGCTACGCCGCGCTATGCCAGGCCGCGCAGATCGTGCCGATCGTCGAGCCGGAAGTGCTGATGGACGGCGATCACGACATCGACCGCTGTTTTGAGGCGACGAGCCGCGTGCTCAATAAGACCTTTCAGGAATTGCGTGTGCAGCGCGTCGCGCTCGAGGGCATGGTGCTCAAGCCCAACATGGCGGTCTCCGGCAAGAAATGCGCAAAGCAGGCCTCCGTCGAGGAGGTCGCGGAGAAGACGATACGGCTGCTCAAGGCCTGCGTGCCGGCGGCGGTGCCTGGTATCGCCTTCCTCTCCGGCGGCCAGTCCGACGAGGAGGCGACCGCGCATCTCAACGCCATGCACAAGCTGGGCCCGCTGCCCTGGGGCCTGACCTTCTCCTACGGCCGGGCGCTGCAGGCCGCGCCGCAGAAGGCCTGGTCGGGCAAGGCCGAGAACGTCGCGGCCGGGCAGCGCGCCTTCAGTCATCGCGCGCGAATGAATGGGCTCGCCTCCAAGGGCGAATGGCAAAGCAGCCTGGAACAGAAGGCGGCCTAGATCTTGTCGAACAAATCGCCTCCACCGCGCCCGGCGCCGCGCCTCTATCTCGCGACGCCGATCGTCGACGATCCCGCTTCGCTTGTTGCCGAGCTGCCAGGGCTGCTCGCATCGGCCGACGTCGCCGCCGTGCTGGTGCGGTTGAAAGACGCCGACCAGCGCAGCATGATTTCGCTCATCAAGGCGCTGGCGCCAATCGTGCAGAACGCAGGTGCTGCGTTGCTGGTCGACGGCCACGCCGAGCTCGTCGCGCGCGGCGGCGCCGACGGCGCCCACCTCTCCGGCATCGCCGCTCTGGAAGAGGCGATGCCCTCGCTCAAGCCCGATCGCATCGCCGGGGTCGGCGGACTTGAGACCCGCCACGACTCCATGGCAGCGGGCGAGATGGGCGCAGATTATGTGTTGTTCGGCGAGCCCGATGCGACCGGACAGCGGCCGTCGGCGCAAGCGATTGCCGAGCGACTGGATTGGTGGGCCGAGCTGTTCGAGCCGCCGTGCGTCGGCTTTGCCACCTCGTTGGAGGAGGCCCATGACTTCGCTGCCAGCGGTGCCGATTTCGTGCTGGTTGCTGATTTCATCTGGGCCGATCCGCGCGGGGCCAAGGCCGCGCTGATCGAGGCCGACGCCGCGATCAAGAAGGCTTACGCGGCTCTCGCTGTGGGGCAGGGCTAGCGCCCGACATGAAACTCCCGCGCATCACCATCCTGGCCACGCTGCTGCTGACGGCGCCCGCGGCCGCGCAGCTTCAGATCACCCCGCCGGTGGCAACGCCGAGCGCGGCGCCCGCCAAGGAAAAAGCCAAAGAAAAACCCGCGACCAAGCCGCACACCATCACCAAGAAGAAGGATGCCGCGCCAAAACCATCTGCCTCGCCGAGCCCGGCGCCCGCTGCGACCGTGATCCCCGCGCCTCCCACCGACAATTCCAATGTCGACCTGGTGTACGGCGCCTATCAGCGCGGCCAATACAAGACGGCGCTCGAGCTCGCCACCGCCCGCGCGCAAGCCGGCGATGCCAAGGCGATGACCATGCTGGGCGAGCTCTATTCCAACGCGATGGGCATCAGGCGCGACTACGCCAAGGCGTCGCAGTGGTACAAGCGCGCGTCCGACGCCGGCGACCGCGAAGCGATGTTCGCGCTCGCCATGCTGCGTATGTCCGGCCGCGGCGGCCCTGTCGACAAGGGCGAGGCGGTCAAGCTGATGGCGTCCGCCGCCAAGCTCGGCGAGCCCAAGGCGGCCTATAATCTCGCGCTGCTCTATCTCGATGGACAGACCCTGCCACAGGACGTCAAGCGCTCCGCCGAGCTGCTGCGGCAGGCCGCCGACGCCGGCCTGCCCGAGGCGCAATACGCGCTGGCGACGTTCTACAAGGAAGGCACCGGCGTGCCGAAGGACCCCGAAAGGGCGGTGCGGCTGCTTCAGGCGGCAACGCTGACCGACAATGTCGATGCCGAGGTCGAATACGCCATCGCGCTGTTCAACGGCACCGGCACGCCGAAGAACCAGCCGGCGGCGGTCGCGTTGCTCCGCAAGGCATCCCGACAGGGCAGTGCGATCGCACAGAACCGGCTGGCCTGGGTCCTGATCAACGGCGTGGGCACCCCGATAGACAAGGTCGAGGGCTTCAAATGGCACCTGGTGGCCAAAACCGCCGGTAAGGGCGATCCGGAGCTCGACAAGCAATTGTCCGATTTGTCGCCCGACGACCGGGCCAAGGCCGACGCCGCCGCCCGGAAATGGCTCGGGACCAAATGACTTGACGCAATGACTTGACGTCAAGCCCCTCGCAGGGCACCCCATCTCTCAAACGGGCGCGATTGCGCGCCATTTCCCCGATCAAGACCAGAGCTCATGCTGTATTCCGCCACTATCAACGTCATGGTCAAGGCCGCGCGCCGCGCCGGCCGCAGCCTCAAGCGCGATCTCGGCGAGATCGAGCATCTTCAGGTCTCGCTGAAGGGGCCTGCGAACTTCGTCTCGCTCGCCGACAAGCGCGCCGAGGAGATCCTCTACCAGGACCTCGCCAAGGCGCGGCCCGGCTACGGCTTCATCGGCGAGGAAGGCGGCACCCGCGAGGGCCCCGACAAGAGCCACACCTGGATCGTCGATCCGCTCGACGGCACCACCAACTTCCTGCACGGCATCCCGCAATTTGCGATCTCGATCGGCCTTTCGCGCGAAGGCACCATCATCGCCGGCGTGATCTACAATCCGGCCAATGACGAGCTCTATATTGCCGAGCGCGGCAAGGGCGCCTTTCTCAACGACCAGCGCCTGCGCGTCGCCGGCCGCCGCCAGCTCAACGAATGCGTGGTGGCCTGCGGCCTGCCCCATATCGGCCGCGGCGACCACGAGGAATTCCGCCGCGAGATGACTGCGATCCAGGACCGCGTCGCCGGCCTGCGCCGCTTCGGCGCCGCCTCCCTCGATTTAGCCTTCGTCGCCGCCGGCCGCCTCGACGGCTACTGGGAGCGCAATTTGCAACCCTGGGACATCGCCGCGGGGCAGATCATGCTGCGGGAAGCGGGCGGCACGATCAGCGACATCGATACGCCGGGCGATGCACTGGTGACCGGGCATGTCGTGTGCGGGAACGAGTTCGTGCACGGGGAGCTGGTGAAGATTTTGCGGAAGGCAGCGTAGCGTAAAGGCCTCTCCCACATTTTCCGCTGTCATCACCCGTGAAAGCGGGTGATCCAGTATTCCAGAGACGTTCGTTGAATACGGAGAGGCCGCGGCGTACTGGATGCCCGCCTTCGCGGGCATGACAGTGTGCCTTACGGCTCGACCGGCGTCGGCGGGCCATACGCTTCCGCCTTCGCCACCTTCTCCCGATCTCCGCCCAGCACGCGCTGCACCGATACGAAGAACACCGGCACCATCAGCAGCGCCAGGATCACCACGGCGATCATGCCGCCCATCACGACGGTGCCGAGCGATTGCTGGCTGGCGCCGCCGGCGCCGTGGGCGATGGCCATCGGCAGCACGCCGCAGATGAAGGCGAGGCCCGTCATCAGGATCGGGCGGAAGCGCAGGCGGCAGGCTTCGATGGTGGCTTCGACCAGCGGCTTGCCTTCCTTCCGCAGATCCTTGGCAAACTCGATGATCAGGATCGCGTCTTTCGCCGCAAGACCGATGATGGTGATCAGGCCGACGGTGAAATAGACGTCGTTGGGAAGGCCGCGCAGCATTGCCGCGATGACGGCACCGACGATGCCGAGCGGCACCGTGAGCAGCACCGCGAGCGGAATGGTCCAGCTCTCGTAGAGCGCGGCCAGACACAGGAACACCACGAACACCGACAGCGCCAGCAGGAACGGCGCCTGCGAGCCCGACAGCTTTTCCTGGAGCGACTGTCCGGTCCATTCAAAGCCGAAGCCGCGCGGCAGCTTGCCGGCGAGCCGCTCCATCTCGGCGATGGCGTCGCCCGAGGTGAAGCCGGGCTTGGCCTCGCCGGAGATGCGCACCGCCGGATAATAGTTGAAGCCGGCGATCTGCGTCGGGCCGCGCGCCCATTCGACCGTGGTGAAGGACGAGAACGGCACCAGCTGACCGCGGCTGTTCTTGACGTTGTAGTTGAGGATGTCCTCGGTTCGCATGCGATCGCGGGCGTCGGCCTGCACCACGACGCGCTGCATGCGGCCGCGATTGGGGAAGTCGTTGATGTAGTTCGAGCCGAGATTGGTCGAGATCGTGTTGTTGATGTCCTCGAAGGTGACGCCGAAGGCGCCGGCCTTCTCGCGGTCGATCACGAGATTGACCACGCCCGCTTCGGGCAGGCCCTCGATATAGACCTTCTGAAGCACCGAGCTCGCATTGGCTTCCGCGATCAACTGGTCGGCGGCGCGCATCAAGGCCGGATAGCCCTTCTGGCCACGGTCCTGGAGGCGGAACGAGAAGCCCGAGGAATTGCCGAGATTGTCGATCGGCGGCGGCTGCAGCGCGGAGATCTTGGCGTCGTGGATTGACAACGACAGATCCCGGTTGATGTCATTGACGATCGCGGCGGCGGAATCCTTCGGGCCGCGCTCCGACCAGTCCTTCAGCGTGATGAAGGCCTGCGCGGTGTTCATGCCCTGGCCGGAGAAGCTGAAGCCGGTGAGGAAGGTGACGTTGTCGACGCCAGCCCGCTGCGCCAGATATTTCTCGACCTTCTCGATCACGGCCTCGGTGCGGGCGTAGGACGAATCCGACGGCGTCTGCACGTCGGTGGTGACGAAGCCCTGGTCGTCGACGGGCAGAAAACCGCCGGGCAAGTTGACGAAGACCCAGGACAAGCCGGCCAGCAGCGCCACATAGACCAGCATCAGCCGGCCCGTGCGCTTGAGCGAAAAGCCGACGGTGCGGGAGTAGCCCTCCTTGCCGCCTTCCAGCATGCGGTTGAACCAGCCGAACACGCCTTTCCTGGCATGGCCATGGCCGGCCGCGACGGGCTTCAGCAAGGTCGCGCACAAGGCCGGCGTCAGCGACAGCGCCAGGAAGGCGGAAAAGCCGATCGCGGCGACCATGGTCACGGAAAACTGGCGGTAGATGATGCCGACCGAGCCCGGGAAGAACGCCATCGGCACGAACACCGCCATCAGCACCAGCGTGATGCCGATGATCGCTCCGGTGATCTGCGACATGGCTTTCCGTGTCGCCTCCTTCGGCGGCAGGCCTTCCTCCGCCATGATGCGTTCGACGTTCTCGACCACGACGATGGCGTCGTCGACGAGGATACCGACCGCGAGCACCATGCCAAACATCGAGAGCATGTTGATGGAATAGCCGGCGAGGAGCAGCGTCGTGCAGGCGCCCAGGAGTGCAACCGGCACCACGATGGTCGGAATGATGGTGTAGCGGATGTTCTGGAGGAACAGGAACATCACCACGAACACCAGCACGATGGCTTCCACCAGCGTCGACAGCACCTTCTTGATCGAGGCTTCGACCACCGGCGTGATGTTGTAGGGAATCTCGTAGGTGATGTTGGCCGGGAAGAAGCGCGACAGCTCCTTCATCTTGTCCTGTACCGCACTCGCGGTCGCCAGCGCATTGCCGGTCGGCGACATCAGCACGGAAAGGCCGGCGGTCGGCTTGCCGTCGAGGCGGGTGTTGAACTGGTAGCTGAGACCGCCGACCTCGATCCGCGCGACATCGCGAAGGCGCACGGTCGAACCATCGGCATTGGCGCGCAGGATGATGGCGCCGAATTCATCGGGGGACGAGAGCTGGCCCTTGACCAGGACCAGCGAAGAGGTGCGCTGGGTTGCAGTCGACGGCTCGGCGCCGATGCTGCCCGAGGCGACCTGCGCGTTCTGCGCCGCGATCGCCTTGTTGACGTCGTCCGCAGTCATTCCATAGCCGACCAGCTTGGCCGGATCGACCCAGACCCGCAGCGAACGTTCGGTCGAATAAAGGGTGGCGCGGCCGACGCCGGGGATGCGGCGGATCTCGCCGAGCACGTTGCGGATCATGAAATCGCCGAGGCCGACCTCGTCGAGACTGCCGTCGGTCGAATTCAGCGTGATAATCTGGAGCACCGCGCTGGAAGCTTCCTCGATCAGGATGCCTTGCTGGATCACGGCGCGCGGCAAGCGCGCTTCGACGCGCTTGATGCGGTTCTGCACTTCGACGGAAGCTGCGCTCGTGTCGGTGCCCGGCACGAAATTCGCGATGATCTCGACCTGGCCGAGCGAGTCGCTGGTCGATTCGAAGTTAAGGATGCCCGAGGCACCGTTGAGCTCCTCCTCGATCAGGCGCGTGACACTGTTGTAGAGGTTCTCGGGCGAGGCGCCGGGATAGCTGGTCGAGATCGAGATCGAGGGCGGCGCGATGATCGGATATTGCGCAATCGGCAATAGCGGGATCGAGATCGCGCCGACCAGGCAGATGAATAGCGCGACGACCCAGGCGAAGATCGGCCTGTCGATGAAAAAACTCGCCATGGGGCGTTACCGGGTGAGCTTCTGGGCGTGCCGGTTGTCCGCGGTCGCGTCCGCCTCGGACCAGGATTGCGGCTTGACCTTGTCGCCGGCGGCGAACTTCTGGAAGCCTTCGACCACGACCTTGTCGCCGGCCTTCAGGCCCTCGGTGACGAACCAGATTCCGTCCTGCACCGAGCCGGTACGCACCGGCAGCACGGCAATGCGGTTATCGTCCTTGACGACGAACACCTCGCTGCCGCCGCCGCCATTGCGCTGGACCGCCTGCTGCGGCACCGCGATGGCATCGGAATCGAGGCCCTGGTCGATCCGCACGCGGACATACATGCCCGGCAAGAGCTCACGCTTGGGATTGGGAAACTCGCCGCGCAGCGTCACCTGCCCGGTATGGGCGTCGACCTTGGCATCAGAGAACAGGAGCTTGCCGTCGAGCGAATAGAGGGTGTTGTCGTCGAGCACGAGGCGTACCTTGGCGGCATCGGCGGCGATGCGCTCGAGGTCGCCGCTCTCGAAGGCGCGGCGGAGCTGGTTGAGCTCGGTCACCGACTGGGTGAAATCGGCATAGATCGGATCGAGCTGTTGGATGGTGGCGAGATTGGTCTCGTTCTGCACCGCGAGCGCGCCCTCACTGACCAGCGCCGCACCGACGACGCCGTCGATCGGCGCGCGTACGGTGGCGTAGTCGAGGTTGAGCTTGGCACGCGCGAGGTCGGCCTTGCGGCCCTCGACCTCGGCATAGGCCTGACGCTCGGCCGCGATCGCCTTCTCGTTTTCGGCTTCCGGGGCGGCACGATCTTTCGTGAGCGTCGCGATGCGGTGCGCCTGTTGCCTGGCCTGCATGAATGCGGCCTCGGCCTTAGCAACCGCGGCCTCGTTCGCCATCACCTCGACCTCGAACGGGCGCGGGTCGATACGATAGAGCGCGTCGCCCGCCTTCACCTCACTGCCCTGGCGGAACAGGCGCTCGACCACGATGCCGGAAACGCGCGGGCGCACCTCGGAGACGCGCGTCGGCGCGATGCGCCCCGGCAGCTCGCGTACCACGGCGCGCGACTGCGGCTTGACGACGACAATGCTGACATCAGGGTCGGCAGGCGGGGCGGCAGAGAAGGCCGAGCTGGATTCGTCGCAGCCCGCCAGCAGCGGCGCAAAGGCCGCGAGCATCATTGCAACGCATGCCGATCGCGCTCGAAGTCCAGACATGAAGTGGGGTGCCCCGATGTTGTTGAAACTGATCAAACTCCGCGCGAGCCCATTCTGGACAATTCCCGCGGCTGATGGCGCGAACATAGATTGGTCTTGCTGCGACGCAACGCATCAGGTGGGCGGCTCAATGTCACACGCCCTATCGGACTGAGATCAGGCCTATTTTCAGGACTCACCAGATTGTGAGTCGGGTTCCATCACCGCGTGCTGCGGCAGAAGACCGCAACGAACGATGTTTCGGCTGCGGAGGCCGACTGCTGCGCCTTTACGACCTTACTGCACCTTTGAACATTTCGCGGAACTGTTGGCGTCCCCACTCACTTACCCCGCCGCAGGACTGCAACGACGCAGCAGGGGAGAACGTGACGTGGGTGATGCTGTTGCGGTTCTGGTCGTCGAGGATGACCGGCTCATTCAGGCGATGATCGAAGACGCTCTTTCGGACGGCGGTTTTCAGTCGGCCGTCACCGGCTCGGGCGAAGAAGCGATTGAGCTTCTTCAAGCCAACGAAACCCATTATCGGGCGATCATCACCGACATCAATCTGGTTGGGCGGCGTAACGGATGGGAGGTGGCCCAGCGATCCCGGGAAATCGACCCGTCGATGCCCGTTATCTATATGACGGGTACACACGCAGAGGACTGGGCTTCCAAGGGCGTGCCGAACAGCGTTCTCTTGAGCAAACCTTTCGCGCCGGCGCAGCTCGTGACTGCCCTGTCCAATCTCCTCAACGCCCAGGCGCCGCCAGCGGAGCGCCCTGACCAGGGTTAGCCGGAACCAAAGGGCGAAGGTCTGTTGCATCGTGTGCGCCAAATCCTCGGCAGAGCAACTCCTCTGCAGAGAAAGGCTTTCTGGCCCCGAAGAGCCGTCGCGCCGCCCGAGTGCAGCGGACCCGCCGGTGGCATGAAGCCACCTGCGGAGCCTGCTGAATGGTCAGCGGACCTATCGCTTGGCCGGCGGACCACTCTTGTTGCCCGGCAATCCCTTGATGTTCGCCGGATCCTGCTGCTGCACCGACTGATTCTGAGACGCCGAGCCAACGGTGCCGCCATGGGCGGGCGGCCCGTTCTTGTTCCCGGGAGCGCCGGCAATTCCGGCCCCTGAGTTCTGTGCACTCGGCGCTGTTGCCGCGCTGCCGGAGTCGGCGCGAGAAGGACTCCCCGGGATTTGGGCCGCGGACCCAGGCTTGTCCTGTTCGGACACGTAACCCGATGCACCGGAGTTCTCAGTCTTGATGCCCTTGTCGGCTTCATTCTGGAGGCTCTGCGATGGCGGGGCCTGTTGCGCCATCGCCGGTGTCGCAAAGCCGGCCACCAGCGCAATTGCTGCCAATGCGAGATGCCGCATGACGTTTTCTCCACAGGTTGTTTGCCGATAACGACGGAGGACCCTGACGTTTCCGATTGCGGCCGGAATTCTTTACAAGCCGGTCCGGCTTGAAGAGCATTTCTGGTTCGAAGGCGACATCCGATTAGCAGGGCGGATCTTATTCATCTCTCGATCTTCGGCGCACATGAGGAGCGCCCTACTCCACCTTCATCCGGTAGTGGCTCACGCCCCATTCGCTGCCGTCGGCGTAGCCGAACAGCCCGGCGGGCGCGAGAAAGAACCAGCGCCAGCGCCGCCCACAATGCTGTGTCCTCGCCATAGACATGGATAATGCGTGCCGCTCCAGCGCCATTCCTTCTCGACGACGACCAGGTCCGGCAGCGGCACACGTTCGGTGGTCCCGATGATCGTGGACACAAAGCTCATGCGACCGCTCCCTTGGCCATGACGTGTTTGGGGACGAACGGAAAGATCGTGCTGATCGGGGATTGGGAGGCGCGGTAACCCGGCGGCCCCGCAAGCCCGCCGATCAGCCCTTGCCGCGCGTTGGACGCCTCGCTCGCGCGCGGCCACAGTGCCGCGCCCCCCGCCGGTGTGGCCGCCGGCAGGACTCGGGATGGAATCGTCCTGCTCCAAATGGCCGGTGCGCCGTTGCACCATCAGAGCGAGCGCTGCCAGGACCGCGAGCCGAAGCGGAATGACGGGCAGTCCCCCGAGATGCAAAGCCATGCAAAAATTCCGACCCAAGCCAGTGGAATGCCGAAGTTTTGCAAAATACGCAGCTATCAAGGCTCGGTTTCGGCATTTGGGTTCCCTGCCCCGCCGCGAAATCGGCCCAGCCGGCGCTTTTTTTGGGCCGGCGCTGTGCCATAGTGCGCACTGCAAGCAAGCTTTCGTAACGGATGATACCGGACATGCCGTCAGGCACCTCGCCCCGCTCCTCCATCGATATCGAGTACACAAAACTGTCCTCACCCAGCGTCTTCCTGGTGCGGATGCTGGTCTTCCTGGTGCTATGCACGCTGGTGGGCGTGGTGCTGTACAAGCAGATCATCCAGGCCTTCTTCGCCAATCCCGGCCTCAATGCCCTGATCGGGGCGGTGCTGTTCATCGGCATCGTGCTGGCGTTCCGGCAGGTGATCCGGCTCTATCCCGAGGTCTCCTGGGTCAACAATTTCCGCATTGCCGATCCCGGCCTGGCGCCGGCCCGGCACCCCAAGCTGCTGGCGCCGATGGCGGCGATCCTCGGCGGCGAGCGCTCGGGGCGGATGACCATCACCCAGACGACCATGCGGCACCTGCTCGATTCGATCGCGACCCGCCTCGACGAGGCCCGCGACATCTCGCGCTACATGACCGGCCTCCTGGTCTTTCTCGGCCTGCTCGGCACCTTCTGGGGCCTGATCGAGACGGTCGGCTCGGTCGGCAAGGTGATCGACGGGCTCAAGGTCGGGGGCGATTCCGGCGCGCTGTTCGACACGCTGAAGGAGGGGCTGGCCGCCCCGCTCGGCGGCATGGGCATCTCGTTCTCCAGCTCGCTGTTCGGTCTCGCCGGCTCGCTGATCCTCGGTTTCCTCGACCTGCAATCGAGCCAGGCGCAGAATCGCTTCTACACCGACCTTGAGGACTGGCTCGCCACCACCGTGCGCGAATACGGCAGCGGTGAGCTGGCCGCCGCCTCCGGCGGTGGCGGCGTTGCCTCCGGCGAGCTGCAGGCCGCGGTCGAGCGGCTGCGCTCCGTGTTTGAGGAAGGCAGCGCCAGCCGCGGCACCACCGCGGCGATGGCGAGCCTTGCCGAAGCCATCCAGGCGCTGGTCTCGCACATGCGGACCGAGCAGCAGATGATCCGCGAATGGGCCGACGGCCAGGGCGAGCAGAACCGCGAGATCCGGCGCCTCCTGGAACGCATCGCGCGCCAGCCGGAGAAGAGTTAGCGACATAGCATGCCGCACACGAAAGAAGCGGAGAAGTAAATGGCTCTAGCCCGAGGCCGCCGCGGCGATACCTCCTTCAACTACTGGCCCGGATTCGTCGACGCGCTGTCGACGCTGGTGCTGTCGATCGTGTTCCTGCTGTCGGTATTCCTGGTCGTGCAGTTCTTCCTGTCGCAGGAGGTCACCGGCAAGGACAAGGCGCTGGAGCAGCTCAACGCCAAAATCGCGCAGCTCAACGAGCTATTGTCGCTGGAGAAGCTCGGCAAGCTGAGCCTCGACGATCAGGTCTCGCAGCTGAAAGCCGGCCTCGCCTCGGCCGAGACCGAGCGCGACCGCATCAAGGGCCTCTATGAGGGCCTTGCCAGCGCCGGCAACGACGCGCAGGGCAAGACCACCGAGCTCGGCAAGGCGCTCGACTCGGAGAAAGCGGTATCGGCACGGGCGCTGGCGCAGATCGAGGTGCTGAACCAGCAGATCAGCGCGCTGCGGCGGCAATTGGCGGCGCTGGAAGAGGCGCTCGACGCTTCCGAGAAGCGCGACAAGGAATCGCAAAACCGCATCGCCGATCTCGGCTCCCGCCTGAATGTCGCACTGGCGCAGCGCGTGCAGGAATTGTCGCGCTACCGCTCGGAATTCTTCGGCCGTCTGCGCGCCATTCTCGGCAACCGCCCCGACATCCGCATCGTCGGCGACCGCTTCGTGTTCCAGTCCGAGGTGTTCTTCGACACCGGACAGGCGGTGCTGTTGCCCGAGGGCCGCGCCGAGCTCGATACGCTGGCGACCGCGCTGATCGAGCTCGACAAGAAGATCCCGAACGAGATCGCCTGGGTGCTGCGCGTCGACGGCCATACCGACGTGCGCCCGGTCAGCGGCGCAAACTTCAAGTCGAACTGGGACCTGTCCGCGGCCCGCTCGATCTCGGTGGTGCAATATCTGATCTCGCTCGGCGTGCCGGCCCAGCGCCTGGTCGCGGCCGGCTTCGGTGAATTCCAGCCGCTCGACACCGGCAACACGGAGGAAGCCTACAAGCGAAACCGCCGCATCGAGCTGAAGCTGACGGAGCGGTAGTGAGCGCCCTCAACCTCCGCCCCTATCGTCCCGAGGACGAAGCAGCCTCCATCGACCTCTGGCATCGCACCTGGCAGCAGGCCTATCCGCAGATCGACTTCGCGGCGCGGCTGGACTGGTGGCGCGAGCGCTGGCGCAAGGATTTGATACCCAAGGCCTCGATCGTCGTCGCCGAGCAGGACGGCGCGCTGACCGGCTTCGTCACCATCGACGGCGACGGCTATCTCGACCAGCTCGTGGTCGATCCCGCGCATTGGGGCTCGGATGCGGCGCGGCTGCTGGTCGAGGAAGCGAAGCGCCTGTCACCGGCAGGCGTCACGCTGCTCGTCAACAAGGACAATTCCCGAGCCATCCGTTTCTACGAGCGCAACGGCTTTGCGCAAGCCGGCGACGACGTGAACCCGACCTCGGGACGGCCGGTGCTGAAGATGGAATGGAAGCCGTAAGGCAGGTGCGCTGATCTCTCCCGGTGTCGTCCCGGCCTAGTGCGCAATTGCGCACGGGGGGCGGGACCCATACCGCGGAATCTATCGACTGCAGACGATCGAAGTACCGAACGACGAGCCTTCGCCAAACGACGGCCTATGGTTATGGGTCCCGGCCTTCGCCGGGACGACACCATATATTTGGATATTTGGACCGCCTCACGCCCCCTCGAACTGCAACCTCGCCAGCCTGGCATAAAGCCCGTTCACCGCCACCAGCTCGGCATGGGTGCCCTGTTCGACGATCCTGCCCTGATCGATCACCAGGATGCGGTCGCAGGACAACACGGTGGCGAGGCGGTGGGCGATCACCAGTGTGGTGCGGTGGCGCATCAGCTCTTCGAGCGCGGTCTGCACCAGCGTCTCGCTTTCGGCGTCGAGCGCGGAGGTTGCTTCATCGAGCAGCAGCAGCGGCGCATCGCGCAGGATGGCACGCGCGATCGCGATGCGCTGGCGCTGTCCGCCTGACAGCGTCACGCCGCGCTCGCCGAGCGGAGTCTCGAAACCTTCCGGCATGCGCCGGATGAACTCGGCGGCGTGCGCAAGCTCGGCGGCGCGCTCGACCTCGGCGTCGGTCGCATCGGGCCGGCCGAAGCGGATGTTCTCGCGGGCGCTTGCGGCGAACACGGTGGATTCCTGCGGCACCAGCGCGATGCGGGCGCGGAAGTCGCGCGGATCGGCGGATCTGACCGGCACGCCGTCGAGCGAGATCGCGCCGCCCCGCGGATCGTAGAAGCGCAGCAGCAGATGAAACAGCGTGCTCTTGCCGGCGCCGGACGGACCGACGATCGCGACCTTCTCGCCGGGACGCACGCTGAACGAGACGGCGTCGAGCACATTGACGTCGGGCCGCGCCGGATAGGCGAAACTGACCTGATCGAAGCCGACCTCGCCGCGCGCCGGCACCGGCAGCGCGCGCGGTGTTGCGGGCGCGGCGATCTCCGGCTCGACATGCAGGATCTCGAACAGGCGCTCGGCGGCACCCGAGGCGGCCGAAACCTCGCCCCAGACTTCGCTGAGCTGGCCGAGGCCGGCAGCTGCGAAAGCCGCATAGAGCACGAACTGGCCGAGCCGGCCCGGCGTGATGGTGCCGGTCAGCACGTCATGGGAGCCGATCCAGAGGATCGCGACCACGCTTGCGAACACGATGAAGATGATGATGGCGGTGAGCACCGCGCGCGCCTGGGTCGACGTGCGCGCGGCCTCGTAGGCCTGCTCGACCTCGCCGCCGAAGCGCTTTGCGGCCAGCTCCTCGCTGGTATAGGCCTGCACAGTGCGGATCGCACCGACCAGCTCGCCGGCATAGGCCGAAGCCTCGGCGAGCGTATCCTGCGCGTTGCGCGACAGACGCCGCACCCAGCGCCCGAAAGCGACCAGCGGCAGCACGATCAGCGGAATGGCCAGCAGCACGAAGCCGGAGAGACGCGGGCTCGTGATCACCATCATCGCCGCGGCGCCGAAGAACATCATCAGATTGCGCAGCGCGATCGAGACGGAGGCGCCGACGGCGGATTTGATCTGGGTGGTGTCGGCGGTGAGCCGCGACACCAGCTCGCCGCTGCGCGCGGAATCGAAGAAGGCCGGCGACAGCGACAAGAGATGGACGAAGACGTCGCGCCGCAGGTCTGCGACGATACGCTCGCCGATCGTCATAACGAGGTAGTAGCGCGCGGCACTGGCCAGCGCGAGCACGGCGACGACAGCGATCATCACCGAGAAGTAGCTGTTGATCAGCTCGATGCCTTCCGGCGTCAGGCCGAAATCGATCATGCGCCGGACCGCGATCGGCACCAGCAGTGTCGTCAGCGCGGCGATCGTCAGCGCGACGAAGGCGAGCGCCGCGCGGCCGCGATAGCGGGCCACATAAGGCGCGAGCGCCAGCAGCGGCCGCAGCCGGGCACGGCTCTTCGCCGGCTGCTCGATCAGCTCGGCGCCGATCTCGACGACGGGCACTTTTGCGGCCTCGTCGCGGTACTGGTCGTCAAGCCGTTCCACTGCGCTCATGAGATCGGACCCAAGGGGACAAGTCTGCTCCACATAGGCCGGTGCAGGGGGACTGGCAAATCCGGGATGTCCCTTAGGGGGAGGCCCGGTTCTCCTGTCCCCGCAATGGCTTGTTTTAAGGTCCCCCCTGGGGTATAGAGCCGCCCAAATCCGTCATCGATCATCACCCAAGCGAGAGGCGCCGGGCGCCGGCGAATTGCCATGAAAACCGAAATTCATCCTGATTATCATATGATTAAGGTCGTGATGACCGACGGAACCGAGTACCAGACCCGCTCCACCTGGGGCAAGGCAGGCGACACGCTGAACCTCGACATCGACCCGAAGTCGCACCCGGCCTGGACCGGCGGCAACGCCCAGCTGATGGATCGCGGCGGCCGCGTCTCGCGCTTCCAGAAGAAGTTTTCGGGCTTCCTCAAAAAGGATTGATCCGGCCGTTCCGGCCGCGAACGAAAAACGCCCCTGGAAAACCAGGGGCGTTTTTGTTTTTGGCGGCAGTCTGGTTTCAAACCGCCATCCTGAGGCGCGAGCCATGCGACGCAAAGCGTCGCGTGGGGAGCCTCGAAGGATGAACGGCCACGCGGCAGCAGCCGGGCCGTCGCCCTTCGAGGGCCGCTGAAGTAGCGGCCACCTCAGTGTGACGGTTTCAAGTGCGCGGATTGGATCTCACCGCTCGAACGCGGCCTTCAGCGCGTTCAGGTGCGGCACCAGCGGATTGCCGATCATCGGCTGTTCGGCCGGCGGCGTGTGGATCGTGGTGTCCAGACGACGCACGCGGGTCTGTAGGCTCATCGAGCGATGGATCAGGTCCTGGAGCTGCAACGGCAGCTTCTCGATGGTATCGGCGGGGCCGGGATCGGCGGCGGAAAGCTTGACCTTGGTCTTTTCGCGATTGGCCTGGCCCAGCGTCATCTCGCCTTCCTTCACCGCGCGATGCAGCAGCAGCCACGAGGCGAGCTGCATCAGGCGGGTGGTGAGGCGCATGCTTTCGGTGGCGTAAGTGAGGCTGACGGCGCGGTCGAGCGCCTTGGCCTCGGTGCGGCCGGCGCCGTCGAGATAGGCGGCGGTTGCTTCGACGAGGTCCATGCCCTCACGGAACAGGGCGCCGAACGCCGCAGAATTGGTGAACCGCTCGCTGAGTTGAACGAGAGCGCCGTCGGCTTGCAAACGTTCCATGGTTAACGCCCCTTACGCAACTTATTTACCGATCCGGCTTGGCCGCCGGATTATGATGAACAAATCATTGCGCGGGCGAACCGCGGAGTCCAGCGACAAGCGCGGATATGGTTTCCGCGCGTCATTCCTCGGAATGCAACCGAGCTAAAGCGCGCATCGCGCTTTAGCGTGTTGTTTGAGCATGATCCTATCGGAAAACCGCTTCGCACTTTGCCGGATCATGCTGTGCGAGGATCGGGATAGGGGGAGTCTCGCGACTCTCCCCTCCCACACCACCGTACATACGGGTCCGTATACGGCGGTTCACCGGATTGAGCGCGTACGGCTTGTTTTGCGTCCGCGCCAGAGGTTCAGATGGTGGGCTCCGTCACGTCGGCTTCGGCTCCTTTGAGCGGCGCCGTCCGGCTTCACCCTTTCCCGCCGCTCCCAAGGCCAGTGACCTGGATTTCCGCCGCATGGCCGGCTCGAGGTTTCCACATCCAAAACGTCTTTCCAGCGTTCG
>NZ_JADPKQ010000225.1:0-925 GCF_023074015.1 Bradyrhizobium sp. 142 | reverse complement strand
CAGTTGTTCGTGCGTGCCTCGAACGAGGAGGCACGCCATGAATGTACGCTATCGGGTCGAACTCAGCCAAATCGAGTGCACCGAACTGAGGGCGCTGCTCAGCGGCGGCAAGCACGCGTCCCGGAAGCTCAAGCGAGCGCAGATTTTGCTGGCCGCCGATGCCGGGACCAGCGACGAGGAGATCGCAAGGAGCGTCGGCGTGAGCGGCTCGACCGTGTACCGGACCAAGCGACGCTTCGTGGAAGGCAATCTGGAGCGGGCGCTGAGCGAAGAGATGCGTCCCGGGGCGGAACGCAAACTCACGGGCAAGGAAGAAGCCTTGCTGGTGGCGACAGCCTGCGCCAGTCCGCCAAAGGGCCGTGCCCGCTGGACGCTCAAGCTGCTGGCGGGTGCGATGGTCAAGCTCACCGAACACAAGAGCCTGTCGCACGAGACGGTTCGGCGGCGTTTGGCCGAAAATGGCCTCAAGCCCTGGCGCAAAGACATGTGGTGCATTCCGCAGGTCGACGGCGAATACGTTGCCCGTATGGAGGATGTGCTCGACCTCTACGCCGAGGCTTCCGACCCCAAGCGGCCGGTGGTGTGCTTCGACGAAAGCCCGGTGCAACTCATCGGAGAGGTCCGTCAGCCCATCCCGGCAAGGCCGGGCCAGCTCGAACGTTACGATTACGAGTATCGTCGCAATGGCACGGTCAATCTCTTCGTCCTCCTCGACGTGCATCGTCCCTGGCGCAAGGTCAAGGTCACCGACCGGCGAGCCGCAGAAGACTATGCCCAATGCATGCGCGATCTCGTCGACATCCATTATCCCGATGCCGAGATCATCCGGGTCGTTCAGGACAATTTATCGACCCACTGCGCCGGCGCCCTGTATCAGGCGTTCCCGCCCGCCGAAGCCAGGCGGATATTGCGACGACTCGAGTTC
>NZ_JADPKQ010000263.1:0-52626 GCF_023074015.1 Bradyrhizobium sp. 142 | reverse complement strand
CTCCCGCCGACAGGCGCTTCCAGTCGGACGGGCGCCGCGTCCGGGCGAGGTCCGCGGCCGTACCGGCGACCGGCGGTCGCTTGCCCCAGGATCGAAACACATGAGCGCTGCTGACCCCAAGCACGTAGCCTTTGCCTGCCCGCCGTAGTTGCTGTTCGATGTCGCCAACACCGTAGACCGTATCACCGGCAACCCACTTGAATGGTACAGACGCGGCTATCGCACGTGCGATCATTCTCGTCGCAAGCTTTGGTTTGGTCGCAAAGCCGACATCGGCAGGCACGTATGCGGCTTCCAGACGATCTGGATCGTCGGTCCATTCCTTCGGAAGATACAACGCGCGATCGATGAACGCATGACCATGACGCGAAACGTAGGTAGCGAAGACGCCGATCTGGCAGTTCGTGATCTTCCCTGCCGAACCAGTGTATTGCCGCGCCACTCCGCACGAGGCCTTACCCTGCTTGAGAAAGCCGGTCTCGTCGATCACCAGCACCGCATCGTCATCCGCCAAGTGCTCGATGACATAGTCCCGGACGATATCGCGCAGGGCATCAGCGTCCCAATCCCCGCGACCCAGGATCGCCTGCTGCCGCCATGGGCCGGGATCGCCAGCCGCCTCCGCGCGCATCCAACCGGTCTTGCGCTGCTCATCTCCGAGCAGACCTTCCAGGAACAGGCCTGCATTCGTCGCAACACGCTCTTGCGTGAACAACGGACGTATCCGCTGCTTGATCTCTCGAAGCGACGCCGCCCACAACGCAAGCGTCTCCTCAACCGACGCGGCCCGCGCCCACGACATTCGAATCATGGTTGCCCATGGATTCAGAAGTCTGCAAACAAAGCAACTGTAATGCTAAGGCGATCCAGCGACCGTTGCGGGATGGGGCACTTAAGCCGTGATGCGAGGCGAGGACAAGGAGGATCGGGCAGCAACTTGAAAGCAAGGAACAACTCTCCTCAGCCCGAATGGCCAAAGTAGAATTGGCCCGACGGTCCCGCCCTCTATGCCTCCCCAAGGCGGGACCTGCGCTCTGGGAGAATTCATTATGGGTCACCCAACAGAAGAGCAGATACGGAAACGCGCTTTTGAACTGTGGGAGCAGGCGGGCAAACCCGAAGGACGCGAAGACGAGTTCTGGCACCAAGCGCAGAGGGAATTGCAGGGCGCAGAAGAGCGTGGTGACCTAAACAAAGGTGCCGACATTTAACAACGCGCGTCCTGACGCAAGCGGGGCGACTGGTAGCGTCCGAGCTGATTTCCCACAGGGCGGCCTCAAGGCAACCGACTTCAAGCGCTCGGAAGTGGGATTACGGCGCGGTACTTTCCGGCGGAAGAAGGAACTGGCGGTTCGGCGGCCAGCTCAACAGACACGCGCCCAAGCCCATGCTCATTCAACAGTTTGGTCAATTCAGAATGCACCGCTCGCCAGACCCGGCTTGGGTCAGCGTCGGCCGTGGGATGTAGGCGAACGCGCAATTGTGTCGGCGCGGTCTGCACTATCTGATACAACTCCACACCGGGCACATGGTCCATCTCAATCGCGAGCGGTGGTAGTGCGACCTTCTCTCCGCGTTCGGTTGGAAAGGTGAGGATGTCGGCAGCGCGGCCCTGCACGCGGATCGCCGGAAGCGGGTTGCCACAAGGGCAAGGATCAGGTCGTTGCAGGATCCGGTCGCCTAGATCGTAGCGGAGGATCGGCTGCACGCGATTGGCGAGGTTGCTCACGAGGACCGTATGCGACTCCTCGCCTGGCGGAACCGGCCGATAGCTCGCATCGACGGGGTCGAGAATTACCCAATCGCTGTTGACATGATACCAACCGTGTTCGCAACCGATGGCCATGAACAGGCATTCCGTCGCGGCGTAAACGGTCCGGACCTTGGTGTGGAATGCCCTTGCGATCCGGTCGCTTCCGTCCTGCGAAAGCCCTTCGGAAGTCGGAAGAACCAACAACGGCTGAATATGCAGGCGACCGGCCTCCTGCTCCGCCGCCAATAGTGCCATAACGCTGGCGTATCCGATGAGCAGAGCCGGGCGGCACTGATTGAGTTCGGCGACCAAATTGCGCAACGGCGCCTGCGCCGGAAGCGCCCGTAATCGTCGGGACGACCGTTTTGTGCGGATCGCAGCAAAGCTGGTTGCGCCGATGTAATGGCCGCCCATTGCCAGCACCGATGCCGCGCGGCCGCCCCTGACGAGAAGGCTAAACATATCGGTGGCGCTAAGCCAGCCCATGATCATGCGCAGCGAAAAAGCGATTGTGACCGTCCAAGTGTGTGGGTCCAACAGGAATATTCCAGGTGTCCCGGTGCTGCCCGAAGTGGTTGCCACTGAATACTTGCCAAGGAGGCGTTGCCCGATCAGCTCAGGGGTATCGACGAACGCTCGCACTGCTGCAAAACTAACCTCGCGGTCGGTGACCCAGTCGTCAAAATGGCGCATTAGCTCTTGCTTGTTGGCTACCGGCAGCACGGAGGAACTCTCAATCCGCTCGGGTAGACCCTGATAGAGTTCGCAATAATAGGGCGAGTTGGCGCGAGCGAAGGCGACGGCCTCGCCAAGCCGCGCGCGTTGTCGCTGCGCGATGGCATCGAGACCTTGCCTTCTTGCGCGGTGCGCATCGAGCAATACCGATGAGAGGCTTTCTCTCATGACAAGTAAACCCATAATATTCACGTCCCACCTCTTGTCGTGCAGGCGCAACGCTTGCGCGCTCCACGGTTCACCGGGACAAAGCTTCAGGCGCTAACTCGCGGCGTTCGCAGACCTTGCTGTGCACGCCGCGCGATGCGTTAACGGTCTTTTTGGATCGGCTCACCCGGTGCACGATCAAGCGGCGGGTGCGGCCGGGCGAGGCCGGTCGTGCCAGGCGGCGCGTCGTTCGCAGCTTGGCGCGTGTTGACGCGCTCCAGCGTCGTGACGGACGCAACCAAAATCGCGATGGCAAGCGCAACGGCGAACAAACCCAACGCTGTCCGGTGCCTGTCCATGACAAGCCCCTCCTGCGGCAACGCTCTAACGAATCGCCAAACCCGCTGGTTCCGGGCAAGGGCAGATTGACGATCCCGATCTGTCATTCTTCGCGCGATCTTTCACGCAGCGGCAACCGCGCTCCATCGCATGTCGTTCGCGTTGGCACTCGGTTGCGGCTGCGTCAGACTTCGCCGAGGCTGCGGTCACCACGATAGTCAGCGAGAGCGCGGCCGCCTGAGTACTTACTCGGGAGATAGTCCAAGTTGTTTGACGGCGATGGAAATTTCCGCCGGATCTTGATTTCATCCGGCCTTAGTTTGCTGTCTTGTAGCAAGCGCCTGATCGGCATTGCGCATCCCTTCGGCTCAAGAGCAGGGCGCGGCGCGCTATTGGACTGCCGCCAGCTTGGAATGGACAACTGAACTGCCTTACTCCTCAGCTCTGTACGTCGCGATTTTTCGAAGCGCCACAGTTCGACGCCGTGTCTGTCAACGAGCTGCTTGGCTCGCTCTGTCGCCGTGTCGTCGGCGCAATGGAGTTCGACGCGAAGCTGAATGTGGCCGTCCGGCCCAAGTATCAAGTATATAGGCTCGAAAATCCGGCATGAAGTCCGCTCCAAAACGTCAGTTCCGAAGCTGAAACTGGAAGGAACTTACAACAAAATCAAAAGGCTGTCCATTTGATTGGGACGATAACTCCCAACCCTGAGACGTAGTAGCCAGCTTTTGTTTATTCATGAACGCCCGCCATGCGCCCTCTCTAAATTTACCGGCGGTGGAACGCTCTGAGGATGGGCACGTTCGCCCTGACACGATGCTTTCGTGGGAGGTAAAACATCATGAAGTTGATCATAAGTGCCACCGCACTTGTGCTGACGGTTCTACCTTCAGCGGTGTCGGCGCAAACGACCAAACCGGACGTTTCCACTGCTCCGAGCGCGCAGAGCTCCGGTGCAGGAATTCCGGGTCAACCGGGAAACAAGAGCGGTCCTTCTGTCAAACCAGGAGAGACCGTTGGCTCCAGCTCGACAACGAACCAGGAGAACCCGACGACCCGGATGCAGGACCCGTCAAATATCAAGGGACTGCCGGGCAACAAGAGCGGCCCGCCTGCCAAGAAGCCCTCGCGCGAATGAGAGCCGAAAGATCGGGCTGTCGCAAGCAGATTGAGACTCGCGCCGAGAGGCCGCGCGACGGAGAGTGCGGACAGCCATGGGCGACGAGGAGCGCCATTACCGCCTTCGCTTCGGAAATAACTTGTCTCGGATATAGCGCGATGTAGGCGTCAACCTCACGCCGCGCGACCGGTTTCTGGCACGAGCATTAGCGCCTCGATAGCCGCCTGCCATTCCGGCACGTCGTGCTCGTGCTTCGGCAGCTTGTTGATGAAGCTGGCTGCGTCGCGAAGCGTGATGAGCTTGCTGCCGCCCGGCACAAGGATCGGATCTTCGAAGGCTCGCTGCCAGTGGCGTTCTATGGAAGGGGTGAGGCGCTCTCGGCCCGCAGCTCCGCCCGGACCCGTCAGCGGCCGTAAATACCGGTCAGGGTAGCCTTCGCGAGTGTGTGGGAGCGCAGGTCGAACCCGACCAGCGCGGCGGACGCCGAATGATCCTTGGCATCCGGCAGCTTGGCGACATCAACGGCAAATACGGTTATCTGATAGCGATGCGGCTTGTCGCCGGGTGGCGGACATGGGCCGCCATAGCCATCGCTGCCAAAGTCCGTGCGGCTCTGGACTGCGCCCTTCGGCATCAGGTTTTTCTTTGGATCGCCCGCACCCTTGGGAAGGGAAGTGACGGATGGTGGAAGATTGAACACGACCCAATGCCACCAACCGCTGCCGGTCGGCGCGTCTGGATCATACATGGTGACCGCGAAGCTCTTGGTGCCTGCCGGAGCGCCGCTCCAGTTCAAGGCCGGAGAGACATTGCTGCCGGTACAGCCAAACCCTTTGAATACCTGCTCGTTGGCGATGGTTGCGCTCTCGTTGATAGCCGGGCTGCTCAAGGTAAGGCTCTGCGCGCGCGCTTCGCCTGCAACGAGCAAGCACGCACAAAATGCTGCAAGCGAGAATGTAAACTTCGCCATGGGAGGCGCCAGCTCAGCCAGTCCAATCATAGAGTTGCATACAAAATAGCGCCCAAGGCACCCGTTTTCGCCGAATTTCCTGATCACCTTGGCATGGCTGAAATCGCCGGTGGCAGGGTCGCCGGTGCGGCTAAAGGCGACTGCGCCGACGTGACCTTCTTCGCGAGATAACGCCTCAGCGCGCATTACAGCGGGGTTTGGATTGAAGCATTCCTTGGGCTCGCCAGCGGCAATGCCGTCATCGGCGGCGATGAACGGCAGCGCGACAAAATAGGTGACTTCAGCCATGGTCTGACTCCAACTGCTTGACCTGACCGGCAAATAATGTTCTCTATATGTTCTTTGGTCAATCTGGCCTGACCATGACGAATGAGCGACCCGCAAGCTGGCGAATGCCCTCCCCGAAGCAGATGGAAAAGCTGGCGCGGGAGGCTGCTCGTCGGCGCGATATCGAGAGGCCAGATCCGGCAGCGAACCGCATGGTGCCGGGTGAATCATGGGATGCGGCCAATCCACGCGCCGGTCTGGCAGATCAGATCGTTATCACCGAGAAAACCAGCCAGGCCAAAGACGTCCGCGCCGCAATTGGTTCGCGCTACGGTGATGTTCTTCCAGCAGAGGGCCATTTGTTCGATCTCCTCGAACCGGAGGAGGTTGTCCCGGCCTGGAAGCGGTGGTCGCCAATACTTCTGCGGCCTGAAGGTCTTTACGGAACGCGCCCGGCAGTAGGTGGCAACAAGGCCGCTAAGCTCAAGGCTATTCGCGAGGCGTTGCGCACTGCCAAACGAGTTTGGCTTGCAACCGATTGTGACCGCGAGGGTCAGCTAATCGGTCAGGAAATTCTTGAGCATTACGAATATCGCGGTCAAGTGATGCGGGTGCTGTTCACCGCGCAGGATTCGCAGACCATCCGCGACGCATTCGGTCGCGCAAAACCTAATATCGAATATGCCCGTCTTTACGCCGCCGCCGTTGCGCGCCGACAGGCCGATCAAATTTACAACCTGTCACTCACACGCACTGCAACCGTCATCCTGGGACAAGGCGCGCGAAGAGTGATTGGAGTTGGTCGTGTAAAGACGCCGACATTAGCCATTGTATGCAAGCGCGAGTTGGAAATTCGAAACTTCGTGCCGCTTGCCTATTTCGAAATTGTCGCCACCGCGAGGGTTGCGGACGGGCAATTCCAGATGCGGCATGCGCCGCAGGACCGAATTGTTAAGCGCGAAAGGGCTGAGGCCGTTGTCAAAGCGGCTGAAGGTTTCGAGGGCGCGCTTGCCGTGCGGGTCGAGGATAAGCGGCAAGGGCCACCCAAGCTGCATGATTTGCCGTCGTTACAGAAACTTTGCGGATCGCGTTTCGGCTGGTCAGCCAGCAAAACGCTCGAAGTGGCTCAGGAGCTGTATGACGGCCAGGGCAAGAAGATCATCACCTATCCTCGCGCCGAGGTTCGCTATCTGCCGCAGAGCTTGATATCGGACGTGCCGCGAACCATTGCCGGACTGCGGGTGGGCCAATCGTTCAGCACGATCCCTGTACCCGAGCCGCCGGTGATCCGTAGAGGTGTGAGCGGTACCTTCTACGACAAGGGGCTGGAGGGTGCGAGCCACCATGCCGTCATTCCCAACGTCAACACCATCGACAAACTGCCGGAGGTCTGGCCCCGTCTGTCGTCTGACGAGAAGAAACTCTTTGACGTGATCGCGCGGGCATATATGGCCGCCCTGATGCCCGACTTCCGGTACCGGCAGACAACCGCAACGCTCGATGTGCACGGCTTTGAATTTCGCGCAGCCGGTCGCCAGCCCATTGAGCTCGGCTGGCGTGCAGCATTCCCGGAGTGGCAACCCGCCGACGAAAAGGGCGATGAGGCGCAGTTGCTGCCGCCGCTGCGCAACGGCGAGAGCGCGCAACTGCAAGATCCAAAAATTGAGAACAAGGAGACCCGACCGCCGCCGCGTTACTACGAAGGCACTCTGATCGAGGCTATGCAGAACGCCTGGCGTTTTGTTGATGACGAGGTTCTGCGGGATCGCTTGAAGGAAGCCAAGGGTATTGGCACGCCTGCGACCCGAGCCGAAATCATCGGTGGGCTGAAGAAGCAGGGTTTCCTGATCGCCCAAGGAAAGAATATTGTGCCGACCGAGACCGGTCTGTCGTTGTTCAACGTTCTCAAACAAGCCGATCCGGCGCTAGTCGATCCGGGTGTGACGGCGCAACTTGAATGCCTACTCGATGACGTTGTTGTCGGTAAACAGGAGATGGTCGGCGCGATTGACACCGTATGCGATGTCGCCGAGCGCATTATCAACAAGCTGAAGGAAGGTGCTACCGCGGGGGCACCTTCTTTGCTTGGCAGCGCAGGGGGCTATGGCGCAGAAACGTATCCGCCGACGCTTGCGATGAAACGCTTTGCTGACAGCCTCGTCCGGCAAAAGGGTATCAAACCGCCGCCCGGCTATAAGACCTCGATATCGATTTGCCGCAAATTCCTTAGCGAACATGCGCCTAAAAAGTCCGACGGCGAAACGGCCGGTAAGCTCGACCCCAAACCGGTAAGTCCAGCACGATTATTGTACGCCAAGAAGCTGGCGCAGGGGAACGGACTCGTCATCCCCGACGATGCGAGGATCAACTCGGCCGCGATGTCCGCGTGGATCGATGCAAATCGAGATAAAAAACATCGCAAGGTTAATCGTAAGACCTCCAACAGGCCAGTAGGCTCGGTTGCACCCCAGGCTGCTCCGCCGAAGAGGTCGCGAAAACAAAAAGTTGACACCGATGCCGCTTCGACGGCTCCCGTGCCAGCAAACTCAAGCAGGACGCCACTGCGGATTCCTTATGGCAACAAGGAGGTCGCGCTGAAGCTCGGTGCCCGTTATGGCTCCGAGGGGTGGTATGCTCCGCCTGGAGTTGATCTTTCTCTATTCGTCGGACGGGGCTGGCTCCCTTAGGTGATTTTATAAGCTTGACAATGCAAGGCAGGATAGGATTGCCGAAGGCAGGAATACAACAGTTGGGGACGGCTCTTCTGGTGGCGAGTGCGGATTCAAGCAAACCTCAATAGCTTGTTTCATTTTTTTGGATCCTTCGGAGGAACGCAATGGAGTGCCCAATCTGCAAATCGAAGGTACAAGAATTAGAGCGCGGGCTCTTTGATGGATACGCGCTGAGATGCCCTGTGCATAGCGAGATTGATTTCTCTGATACCGTGCGAGCAACTCGCATGAACGAACCACGGGAAGCTCGGGAACGCGCACATTCGAACGCCAGACTTCGAGCGATTAAAGATGCCCAGCATAAGAACGTTGGTGGTAAGAGGCCGCGAATTATTGACGAGGACTTCGAACCTTTTGCGGGGTAGATTGTGACCAAGCCACAGCAATGCTCAAATTGCAGCGATCCAAAATGGCAAGGAAATTGGATGCTTTGCAAAGCGTGCCGTCAAAAGGCAGGACTGACCCGCAGCGCTCTCGCCGAACAACGGGCAGCGATAAATCTATTTATCGCATTGGGTACCGCCCCAATGCTGGATGATTCAAATCGGCCTCACGGTTTTGAAAACTCAAGCCAATACGCGGCTATAAAACAGCTGATAGAAAAGGCCGACTAGATTGCGTTGTTGCCAGTTCAGCGTGCTGTTTTTGGATTTTTGACCCTGCTGGTTTTCTTGGCGGTGGATTTTTTTGGTTCTATGCTGTGGCGGGCTTTTCGCCACTACGTTGATGGCGCGCTCAAAGCGCTGCAATGCGTCCGGCTCCAGTTCTATTTCCGATTTGTCTAGTTGAGGTTTTTTAAAAACGATGCCCTTAACAGATAGAGAAAAGGCAGTTGTCAAAACTTACTCCGAATTGATGGGTGAAGTAAGGGCTAGACTAGATTCGGTCAATGCATGCTTGGCCGGAGTCCTTGGCCGGAGTCCTATCGCCTGCCGAATCCGCTCCTGCGGGAATTTTGCTTCCTTCAATTCCGCATGATCTGCGAGCTTATCGGGCTCGCATGCATCACGGCCCATGGCGAAATTGCGGACGCGAAATTGCGCGATCAATGGGCCGCTGATGCCCCCGAACCAATTGTTGAGAACGCGGCTCCCTGGCCCATCAAATCGGATATGACTCCGTTCACCGGGGATTATCTCACAAAGGCCGATTTGATCGCATTGAACGGGAAATGCGGGTCGATACTTCATCAGGGAAGCTTCAAGCGGCTACTCACGAAGAAGGTGCCGCAAGGCATAGCCACCCCGAAATCCAAAGATTGGTAACGAAAATCACTAACCTTGTGCAGCTTCATCGCGTGTCACTTATTCGGCCGGGCAAGCTTTACCTTTGCCAGTTTTTGCCCGACGGCCGCGTGAACGCGTTTGCAGCGATGGCAATTGGACCAATTGAACCAAAACCTCCGACGTGGAATCGTCAAAGTTCGTGTGCCAACGATAGATGGCAACATCGATTAGGTTTGCGGGCGCGCCAGAGCTCAATCTGGATTGCGCGGCCATTGTGGCGACACATCGCCGGGCAATAGGCTGTCGGGCTGAATCAGAAGCGGGCAATCTGCTGGCATCACCGAGTTCTCGTCGGACGAGTCTTGTGCCTTAAAATCCCTGATCTGCGTGATGCAGCGGTGTCAGGCTTCGCTCTGTTGAGACCTTCCCATCGCTCTGCAAAGCGCCGCCGTCCAAAGGCGAGAGCGGTGATCGGTGCGTGCTGCATCCAGTGAAGAGCGAAATAGAGCAACCGGTTCGCGAAACAGTCCGCAGTAAAAACGGCAGTTTCGCCAAGTGCTTGATTTCATTGGTGGGCCTGCCTGGACTCGAACCAGGAACCAGACCGTTATGAGCGGCCGGCTCTAACCATTGAGCTACAGGCCCCGCCGCGAGGCGGCCGCGGGTCGCGGCCGGCAACGGTGCGCGGTTCGTTTACAAGGCCGGAGGCGAGGGTGCAATGCCGGCCCTGAGGCGGGAACGCCCGCGTCGCGCAGTCCAAGCGCTGCGCGTCGGTCGATTGCGGGGACGGATGATGATAGCATTATGCCGGTGTTTTGCCCGACGGGTCAAATGCCCCTGAGGGGCTTATTTTTCCCTTCTGTAACCCGCTGTGATCGCGCGCCTTTTCTACTGTGCATGGGGTTGTTTTCGCGCTTTTGATTCGAGGGGGCCACCGGCCCCCGATGTGCTGCCGGCAGAGCCCCGCGGCGGGGCGCGGCCCTAGTCGACCGACACCCCGGCGAACTCCACCACCTTGCGCCACTTCTCGGTCTCGTCGGTGACCAGCTTGCCGAACTCGGCCGGTGTCATCGGCTTGGGGATGCCGCCGGTCTCGGCGAGGCGGGCCACCAGCTTGGGGTCCTTCAGCGCCTCGTTGACCGCCTTGTTGAGGATCTCGATCACTTCGGGCGGCGTGCCCTTCGGCGCGGAGATGCCGTAGAAGCCGACCGATTCGAATCCCGGCACGGTCTCGGCGATCGCGGGCACGTCGGGGACGATCGGCCAGCGCTGCGGCGAGGTGACGCCGAGCGCGCGGACAGTGCCGCCCTTCGCCTGCTCCAGCGCGGAGGGCAGGTTGTCGAAGATCAGCTGCACCTTGTTGGAGATGATGTCGGGGAAGGCGATCGCCGAGCCGCGATAGGGCACGTGCACCATGTCGCACTTGGTCATCACCTTGAACAGCTCCGCCGACATGTGCACCGAGGTGCCGTTGCCGGACGAGGCAAAGGAGATCTTGCCGGGATTGGCCTTGCAGTAGTCGATGAACTCCTGGACCGTCTTGGCCGGAAACGCGTTGGAAACGACCAGCATGTTGGTGAGCTGCATGATGCTGGCGACCGGGACGGTATCGCGGAGGAAGTCGAACGGCAGCTTCTTGTAGAGCGAGGTCGAGATCGCGTTGTTGGGCGCGACGAACAGCAGCGTGTAGCCGTCCGGCGGCGAGCTGATCGCCGCTGCGGCCGCGATGTTGCCGCCGGAGCCGGTACGGTTCTCGACGATGAATTGCTGGCCGAGACGTTCCGACAGCCACTGCGCCATCATGCGCGACACGATGTCGACCGGGCCGCCGGCGGCGAAGCCGATCAGCCAGTGCACGGGGCGGCTCGGGTAATCGGCGGCGGAGGCGGCAGGTGCGGCGCTGAACAAGCCTGACATCAACGCAAGCCCAACAACAGCGCACCGCAAAATTCGCAACATGACGTCTCCCATTGCTTTATTGTCGTTGTGCCCATGCTTTCATAAAAACCGCCCGCTGCCTACATCGCCTCAAGTCGATGTTGACGCGGAGCGGCCGGGACTCATCATGAAACTCATCATGAAACTCGCATCATCCATGCTTCTCGCCGCGGCGCTGCTCGCGAGCCCCGCTGCGGCCCAAACCGGAGACAAGGCCATTTCGACTACTATCAGTCTCGGGACAGCCACGCCCGGCGGCGGCTTTCCCCTCTATGGCAACGCGTTTGCGGAGGTGATGAACGCGGCCGATCCGTCGCTGACAATCGCCCCGCGCAACACCAAGGGCAGCAACGAGAACATTCCGCTGCTGGAGAAGCGCGAGCTCGATCTCGCGCTGGTCGCGGGCGAGCCGGCCTACGAGGCCTTTGCCGGCATCGGCCGCGCGCCGGTGCGCCTGAAAATCCTCACCGCGGTCTATTCCAATCCCGGCATGTTCGTGGTGCGCGCGGACAGTCCCTACAGGACGATTCCCGATCTCGTCGGCCAGCCGGTGGCCTTCGGCGCCAAGGGCTCCGGACTGCCGATCCTGGCGCGCTATGTGCTCGACGGGCTCGGGTTGAAGCAGGACGAGGACTTCAAGGCGATCTATCTCGACCGCGCCGGCGATGGCCCCGCAATGGTCGAGGACGGCCGCGCCGCGGCGCTGTGGGGCGCCGGCATCGGCTGGCCCGGCTTTGCCGCGGTGGCATCGAGCGCATCAGGCGCGCGCTTCATCGCGCCTGATGCCGACGAGATCGCCCGCATCCGCGCCAAACATTCGTTCCTGAAACCGCTGACCGTGCCGGCCGGCAGCTATCCAAAGCAGTCCGAGCCGATCGCCTCGCTCGGTTCCTGGAGCTTTGTCCTGACGCGCGAGGACCTGCCGGACGACGTCGCCTATCGCCTCGCGAAAACGCTGCACGGCGTCGAGCCGACGTTCTGCAAGAAGCTGGCGCAGGCCTGCGAGACCACGGCCGCGAACACGGTTGCGGCGGCGCCAAGACCGGAGCTGATTCATCCCGGCGTCGCAAAATACTTCCGCGAGATCGGCGTGATGAAATAGGACGCGGTGCTAGCGCTGACTTCCTTCTCCCCTTGTGGGAGAAGGTGGCGCGAAGCGCCGGATGAGGGGTTATCTCCGCGCATTCAAATGAGAAACCGACTCGCGGAGACAACCCCTCACCCGGCGCGCCGCTGACGCTGCGAATCCACCCTATCCCACAGGGGGCGAGGGTGCACCGTCAGCGCCGCTTCGCACGTGCTACGCCGTCACTTCTTCACCATCGCGCACGCCGGGTCCGGCGGCCCGAACGCCTTGTCGCCGGAGATGGTCGAGAGGATCTTGTAATAGTCCCACGGATATTTGCTCTCCTCCGGCGTCTTCACCTGCACCAGCCAGAGATCGTGCACCATCAGATTGTCCTCGCGTAAGCGGCCGTTGCGGGCGAAGAAGTCCTCGATCGGCTTCTCGCGCATCTTCGCCGCGACCTTGAGCGGATCGTCGGTGCCGGCTTCCTTGATGGCGTTGAGATAGTGCATCACGCTCGAATAGACGCCAGCCTGCCACATCGTCGGCATCTTGTTCATCTTGGCGAAGTAGCGCTTGGACCATTCGCGGGTCTTGTCGTCCATGTCCCAGTAGAACGACGTGGTCAGTAGCAGCCCCTGCGCAGCCTGGAGGCCGAGGCCGTGAATGTCGGTGATCAGCGCCAGCAGCGCCGCCATCTGCTGGCCGCCCTTGAACACGCCGAACTCCGAGCCGGTCTTGATCTCGTTCATGTTGTTGGGCGGACCGGCGGCGATGCCGATGATCTTGGCCTTGGAGGCCTGCGCCTGCAGCACGAAGGAGGACAGATCGGGCGTTGCCAGTGGCGGCCGCACCGAGCCCAGCACCTTGCCGCCGTTGGCCGTGACGACGCTGGAGGCGTCGCGCTCCAGCGAATGGCCGAAGGCGTAGTCGTCGGTGATGAAGAACCAGCTGTTGCCGCCGCGCTTGACCACCGCATCCGCGGTGCCGACCGCGAGCGCACGGGTGTCGAATACCCACTGGATCGCATAGGGCGTGCAGAACTTGCCGTGGAAATCGGCGGTGCCGGTGGAGTGGGTGATGAACAGGCGCTTCTTCTCGGTGGCGACGTTCTGCACCGCAAGCCCGACGGCGGAGACCGGCACGTCGACGATCAGATCGACCTGGTCGACATCGTACCAGCGCCGCGCGATGGCGCCGCCGACGTCGGCTTTGAGCTGATGGTCGCCGGTGACGATGCTGATCGGCTTGCCGAGCACGCTGCCGCCGAAATCGTCGATCGCCATCTGCGTCGCCGTCACCGACCCCGGGCCGGTCGCGGCCGAGGCCGGGCCGTTCATGTCGGTGAGCACGCCGATCTTGACGGCATTGTCCGAAACCTGCGCCGACGCCGCGCTCGCTACGAGCACCGCCGCGAGCGCGGCCGCAACCGGCAGTCCAAATCTGACTGGATTCACGCTTGTCCTCCCCTGATCCGGCGCGTTGGCCGGTGTTGCTTTTTTTCCGGGTATGGCCCGGCTGAATTGGTTTCTTTTGCAACTATTTGAGGGCGGGCGTCAATGTCAGGCCGAAAAGCGGATCTGTCCGGCCGGCGAGGGATCGTAGCCGGTCAGCTCCTCGGCCCGCTGCTGCAGCCGTCTTTCGCCGAGGAATCGGATCAGGGCCCGCATGGCGGGGCGGAAATAGCTGCGCTGCCGCATCGCGAGATCGAAATTTTCCCAGACCAGCGGCACGAAATCGAGGCCGGCGGAACGCGCCGCCGCCCGCGTCGCCACCCCGCAATCGGCCTGGCCGGCCCGGATCACCTCGGCCATGTCCGGACCGGTCAGCGACGGCGTCTCCAGCCGGCGCAAATTCCGCGTCGTGGCGCCGGCGCGCTTGAGGAGAACGTCGAGCAACATCTGCGCGCCTGTGCCTTGCTGTGGCATTGCCATCCTGACACTGAGCGCGAGCACGTCGGGCAGGCCGCGCAGCCGCTTGGGATTGCCCGGCGGCAGCACGAGACCCTGCTCGCGGCGCACGAATGCGACCAGCACGGTCATCGTGCAAGTCCGGTGCGGCCCGCAACGCCTCGACGCTGGCGTCGCTGGCCAGGTTGTCGGCGGCATCGAGGCTGTGGAAGTGCACCGCCGCGGCCATCACCTCGTCGCGCTGCAGGCGCTCGAGCCCGCGCGCGCTGCCCTCGCTCATCGATCCCAGCCCGGAGCCGGATTCGCGCAGGCTCCAGTCCAAAAGCTCGTCCTGGCTGCCGTCCACGACCGGCGGCGGCTCGGCGGTCCGCATGCCGGCCGGACGCGCCAGTCCCGACAACACCCAGAGGTCGAGCTCGTGCCGGGGAAAGAGCCACTTGCCGGTCACCTTGGTGCAGGGGATCGCGCCGTTGGTGACGAGTTCGTACAGCTTGCGTTCGCCGAGCCGGAGATAGTCGGCGGCTTCGCTGGTCGTCAGGAATTCCATCCTGCATTCCTATGCAAATTCTTGCTTCTTTTTTGACGTTCGACGCAGTGGAATTCTGCAGTTCATTTTCGTCCGCGGGACCATGCCTGATCATCTTGCTGCTTTGCAACACATCCTCGCTCGCGCTTTTCGCCTTGGTGAATGACCCCCAAACGCTCGCGTGCCGCTCAGCACGTTGCCGAAATTTCCCGAGCGGGAGCGCAATGGGCGAACACGCCACGAGTGCGGCGCAATCGATCATCAAGATCGCGCCATATCCAAAGGGAGCCAGCTCATGGCCTTTCGCCTCTACGCTGCATTTGCGCTTCTCTGCGGCCTTGCCGCTGGCGTTGCAGCGTCATCCGCGGAGGACCGCGAGATTGTCCTGGCCACGACGACGGCGACGCAGGAATCAGGCCTGCTCGACTATCTGCTGCCGATCTTCCGCGACAAGACCGGCATCGAGGTGACGGTGATTGCACGGCGCGCCGACGAGGTGCTCGACGGAGCGCGAAGGGGTGAGGTCGATGTCGTGCTGATGCATGCGCGTCCGCAGGAGGAGAAATTCGTCGCCGACGGCTTCGGCGCCAAACGCTTCGACGTGATGTACAATGACTATGTGCTGATCGGGCCCAGAAGCGATCCCGCCGGCGTGAAGGGCAAGGACATCGCGACCGCGCTGAAGGCGATCGAGGCCAAGGGCGCCCCGTTCGTGACGCGCGGCGATCGCTCCGGCGCCCATGCGGCGGAGCTTGCGCTCTGGATCGTCGCCGGCATCGACATCGCCAGCGCCAAGGGCGCCTGGTATCGCGAGGCCGGGAAGGGCATGGCCGCGGCCCTCGACGCCGCGCGCGCGGCGAAAGCGTATGTGCTGTCCGATCGCGGCAGCTGGATCTCCTTCAAGGAGCGCGGCGATCTCGACATCGTCGTCGAAGGCGACAAGCGGCTGCTCAACCAATACGGCGTGATGCTGGTGAATCCGGAGAAGTTTCCGAACGTGAAGGAGGAACTCGCGCAGGCCTTTATCGACTGGTTGATCTCGCCGGAGGGGCAGGCGGTGATCGCCGCCTACAAGGTCGATGGGCAGCAGCTGTTCTTTCCCAATGCGGATAAATCGGGCGGCTGATGTCCGCATCGGGAGCGGTTGCCAAACTGCACGATGCGTGGTCCATCATGGCGCATGACCCAGCGCCTGCCGCCATCGCTCACATCGCTCGACACCGCGCTCGCGGCGTTGCTGCGCGGCGTTGATCCGGTCGCGCCGGTCGAGCTGCCGCTCGCAGAGGCAGCGGGTTGCATCGCAGCGGGCACGCCGCTGCTCGCGGCCTATCCGTCACGTGACATCGCGGCCGCGGATGGCTGGGCGTTGCGCGCCAACGATCTCGTCGGTGCGTCTTCGTACTCGCCGCTGCCTCTGGCGAACCTTCCGGTGTGGGTCGATGCCGGTGACGCGATGCCGGAGCAATGCGATTGCGTGCTCGATGCCGATGCGGTCGACATCTCGGGGCCGCTTGCGCAGGTGTTGGCGGAGGGGCTGCCGGGGCAGGGCGTCAGGCGCGCCGGAAGCAACATCGCCGAACGCACGCCGGTCGTTGCAGAGGGATGTGCGATTGGCGCGGCCGCTCTGCTGCTCGCGCGGATCGCCCGGGTGGATAGCTTGAGCGTTCGCCGGCCGCGGCTGCGCATCGTCAATCTGCCGGGTGCAAAAGTAACCGCGCATATGGTCGCGGACATCGCGCGTGCCGCCGGGCTGGATGTGAGCATTCACGTAGCCTCCGCGCGCGATGTGGCATCGATTGCGACGGCGCTGGACGCCTCCGCCTGCGATCTCGTGCTGACGATCGGTGGCAGCGGCGTCGGGCGCCAGGATGCCGCCGTGACGGCGCTGGCTCGGCGCGGCGAGGTGATCGCCCATGGCCTTGCGCTCCAGCCCGGGCGCACCGCCGCTGTTGGGCGGCTCGGAAAAGTTCCCGTCGTCGTCTTGCCCGGCTCGCCGGATCATGCGCTCGCTGCATGGCTCGCGCTTGCCCTTCCGCTGATCGATCGATTGTCGGCACGGCGGCCGCGCCTGTCGCTGACCTTGCCGCTCGCGCGCAAGATTGCATCGGGCGTGGGCATCGCCGAAATCACGTTGTTGGCGCAAGAGCAGGGCGCGTGGCTGCCGCTTGCGGTCGGCGAATGGCCGTTACAGGCAATTGCCCGTGCGGATGCATGGCTGCTTATTCCCGGCAGCAGCGAGGGATTTGGTGCGGGCACGCCGGTTGATGCCTATCTGATGCGGGAATGAATTGGGTTCCGAGATGTCCATGACTCCGCAGCTGCAACTCGAGCAAGAGCAATTCCTCAAGATCCTGTCGCGTGAGGATGCGTTGGTGCGCTTCGAGGCTGCGCTGTTCCCGCGGGCGCTGCCGCGCGAAACGCGCAAGCTTGCCGACGCGCTCGGCGCCGCGCTCGCCGAAGATATCACTGCGCCGGTGGACGTTCCGCCCTTCGACCGTTCCAATGTCGATGGGTTTGCCGTGCGCTCGGCGGACCTCGCCGCGGCCGGCGAAGGCGCGCCTGTTCGCCTCGCGCTGAACGGAGAGACCGTCCACTGCGGCATCGCGCCGGCGCTGCATGTGGCGGCGGGAACCGCGACGCCGATCGCCACCGGCGGTCCGCTGCCGCGCGGCGCCGACGCCGTCGTGATGGTGGAGCACACCCAGCCGGCCGGATCGGACGCGATCGACGTCTGTCGCGCGGCCTCGCCGGGGCAATTCGTATCCTACGCAGGGTCCGACATCGCGCGCGGCGAGGCGCTGCTGCGCGCCGGCACGGTCATCGGCTCGCGCGAAATCGGCATGCTGGCGGCCTGCGGTCTCGCCGAGGTGACGGTCGCACGCAAGCCGCGGGTCGCCGTGATCTCCACGGGCGACGAACTGGTTCAGCCTGGTCAACCGCTTCCGCCTGCCGCGATCTACGACACCAATGGCGCAATCGTCGCTGCTGCGATCGACGAGAACGGAGGCGAGGCGATCTTCCTGGGCGCCATTCCCGACGATGAAGCGAAGCTCGAATCCGCGATGCGCGAAGCGCTGACCGACGCCGACATGCTGGTGCTCTCGGGCGGCACATCGAAGGGCGCAGGTGATCTGTCCCACCGCATCATCGGCCGGCTCGGCAAGCCCGGTATCATCGCCCATGGCGTTGCGCTCAAGCCCGGCAAGCCGCTGTGCCTCGCGGTGTGCGACAGCAAGCCGGTGGTGATCCTGCCGGGCTTCCCGACCTCGGCGATGTTCACCTTCCATGACATGATCGTGCCGGTGCTGCGCAAGATGGCCGGACTGCCGTCGCGCTCTGACGCCAAGGTGAGCGCGACCGTGCCGGTGCGCATTGCCTCCGAACTTGGCCGCACCGAGTTCGTCATGGTTTCGCTGGTCGACGGCAAGGACGGACTGATCGCCTATCCCTCCGGCAAGGGCTCCGGTGCAATCACCTCGTTCGCGCAGGCCGACGGCTTTCTGCGGATCGATGCGCTTGCCGACCAGATGCCGGCCGGGACCGCGGCTGAGGTCACGCTGTTCACGCCGCATGTGCGCGTGCCCGATCTTGTCATCGTCGGCAGCCACTGCACCGGGCTCGATCTCATCACCGCGCCGCTTGCGCATGCCGGTCTGACCGTGCGCTCGATCGCGGTGGGCAGCCTTGGCGGGCTTGCGGCGGCACGGCGCGGCGAATGCGATCTGGCGCCGATCCATCTGTTCGACGATAGGAGCGAAACCTACAACACGCCTTTTCTCGTCGAAGGACTCGAACTCGTCCCCGGCTGGCGGCGGATGCAGGGCATCGTGTTTCGCAAAGGCGACGAGCGTTTCGAAGGACTCTCCGCGAAGCAGGCAGTCGCAAAAGCGCTCATTGACCCCACCTGCATCATGGTCAACCGCAATCAGGGCGCCGGCACGCGTATTCTGATCGACCGCCTGCTCGGCGGCGCGCGCCCGGAAGGTTACTGGAACCAGCCGCGCTCGCACAATGCCGTGGCCGCAGCCGTCACGCAGCACCGCGCGGACTGGGGCATGAGCATTGCGCCGGTCGCCGATGCTTCAGGCCTCGGCTTCATTCCGCTTGCTGAAGAGCATTATGATTTTGCACTGGTCAGCGCGCGCAAGAAGCGTCCGGCGGTGCAGGCCTTCCTCGACGCACTCGGCTCAGGAGAGTCTCGCGCGGCGCTGGAGCGAGCCGGATTCCGGCCGGCCTAGACGAACGAAGCGGCGGTTCAACCCGGGCGCGCCTCGTCCAGTGCCGCCAGCCGCTCGGCTTCGGCAATATCCTCGACCGTGTTGGCATTGAAGAACGGGTCGAGCGGCTCGCTAGGCCACGTCACCGTCGCGAGCGGAAAGCGCGTAGTCCAGCGGTCGATCTTGCGGAGGTCCTCGACGACCAGCGCGTGCCGCAATTGATCGCGCAAGTCGACGCGCCACAGGCCGATCACCGGATGCGACTGATCGCCTGATGCGGCGACCGCGAGCTGCGCGTTCTCCCGCTCCCGCGCCTCATGCAGGCGCGCGACGAGATCGCGCGGCAGGAACGGGCAGTCGCCGGCGGCGCTGAGCACCCACTCCACCTCCGTCCGGTTCGCCGCGGTCCACTCGAGCGCGGCGAGGATGCCGGCGAGCGGGCCCGGAAAATCGGGGACATTGTCGGGAACGACGGTCAATCCGAACGCGGCAAAGCGTGCCGGATCGCCATTGGCATTGAGGATCAGCCCATCGCATTGCGGCGTCAGGCGCGCGATCACGCGGTCTAGAATGGTGCGGCCACCGATGGTGCGCATCGGTTTGTCGCCGCCCCCCATGCGCCGCGCCAGACCGCCCGCGAGCAGCACGCCTTGCGTGGCTGGCATCCTAGTCGTCACTACCTTCGCCTTTGCGCTTGTGCTTCGCCGACTCTTCCTCGACATAGGCAAGGTTCTGGTCGTAGACGATGCGCTCTTCTCCCGACAGCACGATGAACCGTTTGCCGCGCGTACGTCCGACCAGCGTCAGCCCGACCTGCCTGGCGAGATCGACGCCCCAGGCGGTGAAGCCGGAACGCGACACCAGGATCGGAATTCCCATCCGCACCGTCTTGATCACCATCTCCGAGGTCAGCCGTCCCGTGGTGTAGAGAATTTTGTCGGATGGATCGACGCCGTGGCGGTACATCCAGCCCGCGATCTTGTCGACGGCGTTGTGACGGCCGACATCCTCGGTGTAGCACAGAGGCGTTCCTTCCTTGCACAGCACGCAGCCGTGGATTGCGCCGGCTTCGAGATAGAGCGAGGGCATGGTGTTGATGGTCTGCGTCATCTGGTACAGCCAGGAGGTGCGCAGCTCGGCCTTCGGTAGGGCGACGCTCTCGACGGCTTCGAGCAGGTCACCGAAGGCGGTGCCCTGCGCGCAGCCCGAGGTCTGCGTGCGCTTCTTCAGCTTGGCTTCGAAATTGGTGTGATGTTCGGTGCGCACCACCACGACCTGGAGGTCGTCGTCGTATTCGACCTCGCTGACCGCGTCATTGTATTTCAGCATGTTCTGGTTGAGCAGGTAGCCCAGCGCCAGATACTCCGGATAGTCGCCGATCGTCATCATGGTGACGATCTCCTGTGCATTCAGGTAAAGCGTCAGCGGACGCTCCATCGGCACCTTGATCTCGACCTTGGCGCCGGCCTGGTCGGTCCCGGTCACGCTCCGGGTGAGGCGCGGGTCGTCCGTATCAGGAACGATCAGGGGGACGGGGGCTTTGTCGATTTTCATCATGGCCGCGAGGTTAGCATGACATTCGGCTCAAGCCGATATAAGCATGCTGGCGGAAAGTGAAATCCTCCCCTCGTCATTGCGAGCGCAGCGAAGCAATCCAGAAATGCGTCCGCGGAGATACTCTGGATTGCTTCGCTGCGCTCGCAATGACGGGGAGGAGACAGCGGTTCCATTGGAGACGAAGTCGCTCGCGGAGACGGACCTGGAATGAAAGTCATCGGCCTTGCAGGCTGGAGCGGTGCGGGCAAGACCACGTTGTTGACGCGGCTGATCCCGCATTTCAACGCGCAGGGCCTGCGCGTCTCCGTCATCAAGCATGCGCATCACCAGTTCGACGTCGACGTGCCCGGCAAGGATTCCTGGCGCCATCGCGAGGCGGGCGCGGCCGAGGTGCTGGTGTCCTCGGCGAACCGCTGGGCCTTGATGCACGAATTGCGCGGGGCTGCGGAGCCGCGCCTGCCCGAGTTGTTGGACAAGCTGTCAGCGGTCGATCTCGTCGTGGTTGAAGGCTTCAAGCGCGAGCCACATCGCAAGATCGAGGTGCATCGCGCAGGGAATGACAAGCCGCTGCTGTTCCCCAGCGATCCCGGAATTGCCGGAATCGCGACCGACATCGCGGTTGAAACCCGGCTGCCGACCGTCCATCTCGATGATATCCCGGCTGCTGCGGCATTGCTGCTGCGCGCGGCGATGCCGGTCGAGGAAGTGGCCGCTAGAAGCGCGGCGATGCGCTGACGAGGCAACATGGCGCAACTGTCCGACGATTGCTTTGCCTTCGGTGGACCGATGATGTCGGTCGACGAGGCCGTTGGCCTGATCACGACGCGCGTCAACGCCATTGCCGATCTTGAGACGGTAATGCTCGCCGATGCCGACGGGCGCGTGCTGGCGCGTGATATCGCAGCGCCCCTGCCGCTGCCGCCTTTCACCAACTCCGCCGTCGACGGTTATGCCGTGCGCAATGCGGACCTTCCGCAAGCAGAGGGACGGGCGCTTCCGCTCGACGGTCGTATCCAGGCTGGCGGCCCCGCAAACGTCGCGGTCAAGCCCGGCCACACCGCGCGCATTTTCACCGGCGCCCCGATGCCGCCGGGCGCCGGGACCGTCTTCATGCAGGAGGATGTCCGCATTGACGAGGCCGGCAAGATCGTGCTGCCGCCCGGGCTGAAGCCTGGTGCGAACGTCCGCCCCGCGGGCGAGGACATTCCCGAAGGGCATATTGCGCTGCGTGCCGGCCAACGGCTGCGGCCGCAACATGTCGCGCTTGCCGCCGCGTTCGGCCTGACCCGGCTTGACGCCGTCAGGCGCATCCGGGTCGCGGTGTTCTCGACCGGCGACGAGTTGGCCTCGCCCGGCGCGCCGCGCAGCGCCTCGCAGCTGTTCGACTCCAACCGCTTCATGCTGATGGCGATGCTGCGCCGGCTCGGCTGCGAGGTCAGCGACCTCGGCATTCTGCGCGACGACCGCAGCTTGCTTGCGGACGGCCTGAAGCGGGTCGCCGGCACACATGATCTGATCCTCACCACCGGCGGCGTCTCGACCGGCGAGGAGGATCACGTCAAGGCGGCGGTCGAGAGTGTCGGCTCGCTGGTGCTGTGGCGGATGGCGATCAAGCCCGGCCGGCCGGTGGCGATGGGCATCATCGGCGGCACGCCGCTGATAGGATTGCCCGGCAATCCCGTCGCGAGTTTTGTCACGTTTGTCCATGTGGTGCGGCCGACCGTGCTGGCGCTGGCCGGCAGCCTGCCTGAGCCGCTCACGCCGATCCCGCTGCGCGCGGCCTTCACCTACAAGAAGAAGGAAGGCCGGCGCGAATATGTTCGCGCTTCCTTGCGGCGCGGCGACGACGGCGCGTTGGAGGCCGTCAAGTTCCCGCGCGAAGGTGCCGGGCTGCTGTCCTCGCTGGTCGAGACCGACGGTCTCATTGAGCTCGGTGAGGACATCACCCGTGTAGAGCCGGGGCAGAATGTGGGTTTCCTGGCCTATGCCGGTCTGATCTGAGCGGTCGCGTTGACGCCATCGACTGAGCTCGCCATGTTGCGCCCATGACCAGAACCACACTTGATCTCACGGGGCTGAAATGCCCGTTGCCCGCCTTGAAGACGCGTAAAGCTTTAAAGCCGTTGCAGCCGGGCGATCAGCTCGAAGTGCACTGTACCGATCCCCTGTCGGTGATTGACATTCCAAACCTGATCCGCGAGACCGGCGACAAGGTGGAGGTCACCGAGCGCAACGACGCGCGCATCGTATTCCTGATAGAGAAATCCGATGGCTCGATAGGAAATATCAATGGTGCGCCGCCCATTTAACGACCGGTCATGCGGTTGATACCTACCTTTTGTCTATCGACATAGATCAGTAGTTCTACCCCAATTGACTATCTCCGTCGAGACGCGGAGGTTAAGTTGTGGCTGCGACGCACGGAGCAAACGGGCCATAGAAACAGGCCTGAACGCCGCGTCGGGCATAGACTCTGAGTTAACGTCTCAAGCGCGCGCGATGATCCTGGCGCGCGTTCAACAATCGTGCGGGGCAGCGGGGACGTAGGCTGGCACTGCAAAGGGCTGAGGATCAGGATCCTGGTGGCAGGCCGCTCAGAAGGGCGGCTTTAGGGGAGGAATGCATGGCTACAATTGAAGGCGCTGGGACACTTTCGGGCGCTGGCGCAGGAATTCTTGATCGCGAGCACACGGTCGCCAAGGCCGGCTTCAATCGCTGGCTGGTGCCACCGGCGGCACTCTGCATTCATCTCTGCATCGGCATGGCCTATGGCTTCTCGGTGTTCTGGCTGCCGCTGTCGCGCGCGATCGGCATCACGCAGAGCAAAGCGTGCCCGGACATGTCGCTGTGGCAGGAGTTGTTCACCACGACCTGCGACTGGAAGGTCGCCAGCCTGGGCTGGATGTACACGCTGTTTTTCGTCCTGCTCGGCGTCTCCGCCGCGATCTGGGGCGGCTGGCTCGAACGCGCCGGTCCGCGCAAGGCGGGCGCCGTCGCCGCCTGCTGCTGGGGCGGTGGTCTTCTGATCGGTGCTTTCGGTGTCTACGTCCACCAACTCTGGATCATGTGGCTCGGCGCTGGCGTGATCGGTGGCGTGGGACTTGGACTCGGCTACATCTCCCCGGTGTCGACCTTGATCAAATGGTTTCCGGATCGCCGCGGCATGGCGACTGGCATGGCCATCATGGGATTTGGCGGCGGTGCCATGATTGGGGCGCCTCTGGCCAATCTCTTGATCAACTACTTCAAGACGCCCGCCTCGGTCGGCGTATGGCAGACCTTCGTCACGATGGGGGTGATCTACTTCGTCTTCATGATGATCGGCGCCTTCGCCTATCGCGTGACTCCGGCCGGCTGGCAGCCCGAAGGCTGGACCCCGCCGAGTGAGAAGAAGTCGATGATCACCGAGCACCATGTGCACCTCAAGAACGCGCACAAGACGCCGCAGTTCTGGCTGATCTGGTGGGTGCTCTGCTTGAACGTTTCGGCGGGTATCGGCGTGATCGGCATGGCCTCGCCCATGCTCCAGGAGATCTTCGCGGGCAAGTTGATCGGGCATCCGGAGCTGACCTTCGGCCAGCTTTCGGTTGAACAGAAGGCAACGATCGCTGCGATAGCTGCGGGCTTTGCCGGTCTGCTGTCATTGTTCAACATCGGCGGCCGGTTCTTCTGGGCGTCGATGTCGGACCTCATGGGTCGCAAGAACACCTACTACACGTTCTTCATCCTCGGCATCGCGCTCTATGCGCTGGCGCCGACCTTCGCGGCGATGGGCTCGAAACTGCTGTTCGTACTCGGCTTCGGCATCATCCTGTCGATGTATGGCGGCGGCTTCGCGACCGTGCCGGCCTATCTCGCCGACATGTTCGGCACGCAGTTCGTCGGCGCCATTCACGGCCGGCTGCTGACGGCGTGGTCGACTGCAGGCATCATTGGCCCGGTCGTGGTGAACTACATCCGCGAGTTCCAGCTCGCGGCGGGCGTTCCGCGCGACCAGCTCTACAACACCACCATGTATATCCTGTGCGCCATGCTGATCGCGGGCCTGATCTGCAACTATTTGATCAAGCCGGTCGATCCGAAGTGGAACATGAGCAACGAGGAAGTCGCCAGACTCCAGGCGGCCAGCGCCAAGACCGAAGCCGGCGTCCAGCATGGTTCGTTTGGCATCGGCACGGGTGGCCTCGACGTCAAGGCTGCGCTGTTCTGGGCATTTGTTGGTGTTCCACTGGCTTGGGGTGTGTGGAAGACCCTGGAGAGCGCGGTCAAGATTCTCTGATTGCAACATCACCGCCGTGGCGCGCGTTCCGTGCGCCGCGGTCGCCTTACCGCAACAAGGAATAGCTGGGGGACTCCAATGGTTCGTAATTTTGTCTGCCTTGCCGCAATACTGCTCGTGGCCGGCTCGCTCCACGCCGCATCCGCGCAGACCGCAACGGCGCCTGCGGCACCCGCCGCAACGACCGACGCCAAGCCGCCGGGCAAGATCAAGCTCACCATGCAAAAGCTCAAGGACATGAAGGCCAAGTGGGCAGCCAACAAGCCCAAGCTCAAGGCCTGTCGCGCCGACGTGAAATCCAAAGGCCTCGCAGGCGACGACCGCTGGTTCTATATCGAAGAGTGCATGAACAAGACGTGAGACTGCGCGACAATCGAATCGGTGAGGGGGCATGGAGCTGGCGGCTGCATGCCCCCTTAAACGCTTATTGGAACGCATGAATTCTCTTGGCATCTGGTATGCCAGGAGGTAGACTTAGACTGTTCTAAAGAGATTTACGAGACGCATCGATGAGCCATGACGTGCACGAGGTTCGCTCGTTCGAACATCCGGGCGAGGGACGGAAGCGAGCCAAGGCCACGCCCAAGGGGCGTCAGGTCGACCCAACGGCCGCGCACGAGATCGAGCAATTGCTCGGCGACAGGCCGCGGCGGCGCGATCTGCTGATCGAATATCTCCACCTGATCCAGGACAAGTATCGGCAGATTTCGGCCGCGCATCTCGCGGCACTGGCCGACGAAATGAAGCTCGCCTTCGCCGAGGTGTTTGAGACCGCGACGTTCTATGCGCATTTCGACGTGGTGAAGGAAGGCGAGGCGGATATCGCGCCGCTGACGATCCGCGTTTGCGATTCGCTCACCTGCGCGATACTCGGTGGAGAGAAGCTGCTCGAAGATCTGCAAAGCGCTTCCGGCCCCGGCATTCGCGTGGTGCGCGCACCCTGCGTTGGGCGCTGCGACAGCGCGCCTGCTGCGGAGGTGGGACACAACTTCGTCGACCACGCGACTGCGGGCACCGTGCTCGCGGCGGCGAAGGCCGGCGATACCCACGCGCATCTGCCGAAATATGTCGACTACGACGCTTATGTTGCGGGCGGCGGCTACAAGCTGCTCAATCGTCTGCGCTCGGGCGAGCTGCCGACGGACGATCTGCTGAAGGCGCTCGACGATGCCTCGCTGCGCGGCCTCGGCGGCGCCGGCTTCCCGACCGGACGCAAATGGCGCGCGGTGTTAGGGGAGCCCGGCCCGCGGCTGATGGCGATCAACGGCGACGAGGGCGAGCCCGGCACGTTCAAGGACCGCGTCTATCTCGAAACCGACCCGCATCGCTTCATCGAGGGCATGCTGATCGGCGCGCATGTGGTGCAGGCGTCCGACGTCTACATTTACATTCGCGACGAGTATCCGGCGGCGCGCGCCATCCTCGAACGCGAAATCGCAAAACTGCCTGCGGGCGTGCCGATCCTGCACATGCGCCGCGGTGCCGGCGCCTACATCTGCGGCGAGGAATCCTCGCTGCTTGAGAGCATCGAGGGCAAGCGCGGCCTGCCGCGGCACAAGCCGCCTTATCCGTTCCAGGTCGGCCTGTTCGGCCTGCCGACGCTGATCAACAACATCGAGACGCTGTGGTGGGTGCGCGACATCGTCGAGAAGGGCGCCGACTGGTGGAAAGGCCACGGCCGCCACGAGCGGCACGGCCTGCGCAGCTTCTCCGTCTCGGGCCGCGTCAAAAATCCCGGCATGAAGCTCGCGCCGGCCGGCATCACCGTGCGGGAGCTGATCGAGGAATATTGCGGCGGCATGGCCGACGGCCATCAGTTCTACGCCTACTTACCGGGCGGCGCGTCCGGCGGCATCTTGCCGGCATCGATGGACGATATCCCGCTCGATTTCGGCACGCTGGAAAAATACGGCTGCTTCATCGGCTCGGCCGCGATCGTGATCCTGTCGCAGCAGGACAGCGTAAAGGCGGCGGCGTTGAACCTGATGAAGTTCTTCGAGGACGAGAGCTGCGGCCAGTGCACACCGTGCCGCGTCGGAACCGAGAAGGCGGCGCTCTTGATGCAGCAGCCGGTCTGGAACCGCGCACTTCTGGAAGAATTGAGCCAGGCGATGCGCGATGCCTCGATCTGCGGGCTCGGACAGGCGGCGTCGAACCCGCTCTCATCTGTGATCAAATATTTCCCTGACGAGTTCAAGGAAGCGGCCGAATGACCAAAATTACGTTCGAGCTCGATGGCAAGCAGGTCGAGGCCAGCGCCGGCGAGACCATCTGGCAGGTGGCCAAGCGCCAGGGCCGCGAGATTCCGCACCTGTGCTATTCACCGGAGCCGGATTACCGTCCCGACGGCAATTGCCGCGCCTGCATGGTCGAGATCGAGGGCGAGCGCGTGCTGGCGGCTTCCTGCAAGCGCACGCCGTCGGTCGGCATGAAGGTGAAGACCGAAAGCCACCGCGCGGTCGCTGCGCAAAAAATGGTGATGGAGCTGCTCGTCGCCGACCAGCCAGCGCGTGCGACCTCGCACGATCCGGAATCTAAATTCTGGCATTGGGCCGAGACCACCGGCGTCACCGAGAGCCGCTTCCCCGCCGCCGAGCGCTGGAGCACCGATGCCAGCCATCCGGCGATGCGCGTCAATCTCGATGCCTGCATCCAGTGTGGCCTGTGCGTGCGCGCCTGCCGCGAGGTCCAGGTCAACGACGTCATCGGCATGGCCTATCGCAATCACGAGTCGAAGATTGTGTTCGATTTCGACGATCCCATGGGCGAGTCCACCTGCGTCGCCTGCGGCGAATGCGTGCAGGCTTGCCCGACGGGCGCGCTGATGCCGGCCGTGATGCTCGACGACAAGCAGACCCGCGTCACCTATGCCGACAAGAAGGTCGACTCGCTCTGCCCGTTCTGCGGCGTCGGCTGCCAGGTGACCTATCAGGTCAAGGACGAGAAGGTGATCTATGCGGAGGGCCGCGACGGCCCCGCCAATCACAACCGTCTCTGCGTCAAGGGCCGCTTCGGCTTCGACTACATCCACCACCCGCATCGGCTGACCAAGCCGCTGGTGCGGCTGCCGAACGCGAAGAAGGATGCCAACGACCAGGTCGATCCGGCCAATCCCTTCACGCATTTCCGTGAGGCGAGCTGGGAGGAGGCGCTCGACATCGCCGCCAAGGGCCTGGTCAAGATTCGTGACGAAAAGGGCGTGAAGGCGCTCGCCGGTTTCGGCTCGGCCAAGGGCTCGAACGAAGAGGCCTATCTGTTCCAGAAGCTGGTGCGCACCGGCTTCGGCTCCAACAATGTCGATCACTGCACCCGCCTGTGCCACGCCTCGTCGGTTGCGGCGCTGTTCGAAGGCCTGAGCTCGGGCGCTGTTTCGGCTCCGTTCTCCGCCGCGATGGACGCCGAGGTGATCTGGGTGATCGGCGCCAATCCGACCGTGAACCACCCGGTGGCGGCAACCTATATCAAGAACGCCGCCAAGAATGGCGCAAAGCTCTTCGTCATGGATCCGCGCCGGCAGAGCCTGTCGCGACACGCGACCAAGCATCTGCAGTTCAAGCCGGGCTCCGATGTCGCCATGCTGAACGCGATGATCAACACGATCATCACCGAGGGCCTGACCGACGAGCAGTATATCGCGGGCTATACCGAGGGCTTTGACGAGCTCAAGGAGAAGATCAAGGACTTCACGCCGGAAAAGATGGAGCCGATCTGCGGCGTCCCGGCGCAAACCCTGCGCGAGGTCGCGCGAACCTACGCGCGTGCCAAATCCTCGATCATCTTCTGGGGCATGGGCATCAGCCAGCACGTCCACGGCACCGACAATGCGCGCTGCCTGATTGCGCTGGCGCTGATCACCGGTCAGGTCGGCCGTCCCGGCACGGGCTTGCATCCGCTGCGCGGCCAGAACAACGTGCAGGGCGCCTCCGATGCCGGCCTGATTCCGATGTTCTTGCCGGATTATCAGCCGGTCGGCCGCGACGACATGCGCGGCAGTTTCGAGAAGCTGTGGGGACAGGATCTCGATCCCGTCCGCGGCCTGACCGTGGTCGAGATCATGAACGCGATCCATGCCGGCGAGATCACGGGCATGTATATCGAGGGCGAGAACCCCGCGATGTCCGACCCCGACCTCCAGCATGCGCGCCAGGCGCTCGCGATGCTCGACCATCTCGTGGTGCAGGATCTTTTCGTCACTGAGACCGCGTTCCACGCTGACGTCATCCTGCCGGCCTCGGCGTTCGCGGAGAAGGACGGCTCCTTCACCAACACCGACCGCCGCGTCCAGCTCGCGCGCCAGGTGATCAAGCCGCCGGGCGATGCACGGCAGGATCTCTGGATCATCCAGGAGGTCGGCAAGCGCATGGGATTGCCGTGGGATTATGCTGGTCCAGGCGAAGTCTTCACGGAGATGGCACAGCTGATGCCGTCGCTGAAGAACATCACCTGGGAACGGCTGGTGCGCGAAGGCGCGGTCACCTATCCCGTCGACGATCCCGACAAGCCCGGCAACGAGATTATCTTCACCACCGGATTCCCGACCGCGAGCGGACGGGGCAAGATTGTGCCGGCGCACGTCATCCCGCCGGATGAAGTACCCGACGCCGAGTATCCGATGGTGCTCTCGACCGGTCGTGTGCTCGAGCACTGGCACACCGGCTCGATGACGCGCCGCGCCCAGGTGCTCGACCAGATCGAGCCGGAAGCGGTCGCCTTCATGTCGCCGAAGGACATGCGCAGGAAGAAGCTCGCACCCGGCGATTTCATCCGCCTGGAGACCCGCCGCGGCGTGGTCGAGGTCAAGGTCCGCTCCGACCGCGATGTGCCGGAGAACATGGTGTTCATGCCGTTCTGCTACGCTGAGGCGGCTGCGAATCTCTTGACCAATCCAGCGCTCGATCCGTTCGGCAAGATCCCGGAGTTCAAGTTCTGCGCGGCGAGAGCCGAGCGCGCCGAAATGCGCGACGCGGCGGAGTAGGGTTCGGCAACTTCGACGGGATGGCGCTAGTCAAATCCCCGGTGTCGTCCCGGCCTGCGCCGGGACGACGGCTGAATGTGTGACGGGCATTTGCACCCACATCGTCATTGCTTCGCTCCCCGCAGCGACGGTGCTAGATGTGACGCATGTCCAAAGCCACCCCCGCCACACGAGCACTCGCAGCCGCCGGTGTTGCCTTCACCGTCCACACCTACGACTACGATCCCGACGCCGAGAGCATTGGCCTTCAGGCTGCATCCGCGTTGGCGGAGGATCCGGCGCGCGTGTTGAAGACGCTGATGGCGCTGGTCGACGGCAAGCCGGTCTGCGTGATCGTTCCATCCGACCAGGAAGTCTCGATGAAGAAGCTCGCCGCCGTCGTGAGCGGCAAGTCGGCGCAGATGATGAAGCCGCCTGAGGCCGAACGCGTCACCGGCTTCAAGGTCGGCGGCATCAGCCCGTTCGGGCAGCGGCGAGCGGTACCCACCGTGATCGAGCAGAGCGCGATGGCGCACGATCGGGTCTACGTCAACGGCGGTCAGCGCGGACTGCAGCTGCGGCTGAAGCCGCGCGATCTATGCGACGCAATAAAAGCGATAACAGCGGATGTGGTTGCCTGACCCGTCTTGCCGCACCCGTCTTGCCGCTACTGCTTCTGCAACAACTTCAGCCGGCAGCGTAGCGCCTCGCGAATATGCGACCGTGCCAGTTGCTCGGCCCTGTCGCCATCACGCAGAGCGATGGCATCGATGATCGCCTGATGCTCGCCATGGCTGGTCGAGGGCCGGCCCGTCACCGTGAAGGTCGTGGGGCCAAGCAGCGCGATCCAGTCCTGCAACTCGCGGGAGGCGTTGTCGAGATAGCGGTTGCGCGCGGCGCGGCAGACCGCCTCGTGGAAGATACGGTTGAGCCTCGCCATCTCGACTGCGTCGGTCTCGGAGGCCTCGGTGAAGGCCTGCTCGATATCCCTGAACGCATCGATCTCGGGCGCCGAGGCATGCTCGGCGGCAAGGCGGGCGGCCGCGCCTTCCATGATCTCGCGCATCGCATAGAGCTCGAGCACCTCGGAAATGTCGAGGCTGCGCACGATCAGCCCGCGGCCGCCAGCGGGTTCGACGAAACCGCGCGCCGCAAGCCGGCCGAGAGCTTCGCGGACGGGCGTGCGGCTGACCTTGAGCCGCTGCGCGACTTCCTCCTCACGCAGGCGGTCGCCAGCGCGGTAGCTGCCAGCCTGGAGCGCTTCGCAGAGTGAGCGGAACACGGCTTCGCCCAGCGCGACGCCGGTGCCGCGCGCGATCGATCCGCCTGCCTTTGCCGGGCCTCTGGCCATGGTCCCCCGAAACGCGGGGCGCATCCTGCCCATGCAGTGATGCCGCTTGCGCACCATTGTATAGCTTTGTATACAAAGATGCGCAATGATAGTCCGACGTGCTTGGCTCGTGTTGGGCAGAATGTCTCTAACTTTGTCGCATCGGGCGTAAGGCATGAGCAGCAAATACGACGTGCTGGTGATCGGCGGCGGCAATGCGGCGTTGTGCGCTGCCATCAGTGCGCGGCGCAGCGGCGCCTCCGTTCTCGTGCTTGAAGGCGCGCCGAAATTCTATCGCGGCGGCAACACCCGCCACACCCGCAACATGCGCTGCGCCCATGACGCTGCGACCGAGATTTTGACCGGCCCCTATACCGAGGACGAGTTCTGGGAGGATCTCCTGCGCGTGACTGGCGGGCAGACCGACGAGGTGCTTGCACGCCACATGATCCGGGAGTCCAAGGACATCCTGAACTGGATCGTGGAGCAGGGCGTGCGCTGGCAGCCGTCACTCGGCGGCACGCTGAGCCTCGGCCGTACCAACTCCTTCTTTCTCGGCGGCGGCCGGGCGATGCTGAACGCGCTCTACCTCACCGCCGAGCGGCTCGGCGTCGAGGTCGAGTACGACGCCGAGGTCACCGATCTCGTCATCGAAGACGGCATGTTTCTCGCCGCCCGCCTCCAGCGGCCGATCAAGGGCGAGACCGAGCTCCGCGCGACATCGCTGGTCGCCGCGGCCGGCGGGTTCGAGGCCAACATCGAATGGCTGAAGCAATATTGGGGCGAGGCCGCCGACAATTTCCTGATCCGAGGCACGCCCTATAACCGCGGCTCGATCCTGAAGATGCTGCTCGCCAAGGGCGTGCAGGAGGTCGGCGATCCCACCCAGTGCCACGCGGTCGCGATCGACGCGCGCGCGCCGAAATTCGACGGCGGCATCATCACGCGCCACGACTCCGTCGTGTTCGGCATCGTCGTCAACAAGCACGCCCAGAGATTCTACGATGAGGGCGAGGACATCTGGCCGAAGCGCTACGCGATCTGGGGCCGGCTGGTTGCAGCCCAGCCCGACCAGATCGCCTACATCATCTTCGATTCGACCGTCGTCACTTCCTTCATGCCGACGCTGTTCCCGCCGATTGCGGGGCAGACTGTGGCTGAGTTGGCCGGCAAGCTCGAACTCGATCCGGCTGCGCTGGAACAGACCATCGCCGAATTCAACGCCGCGGTGCAGCCGGGCACGTTCGATCACACCATCCTGGACGACTGCCGCACCGAAGGCATCGTGCCGCCGAAGACGCATTGGGCACGTCGCATCGCGACGCCGCCCTATCTCGCCTATCCAGTGCGGCCCGGCATCACCTTCACCTATCTCGGCACGCGCGTGACCAAGGAGGCGCGCATGCTGATGACGGACGGCGAGCCGTCGGCGAACATGTTCGCGGCCGGCGAGATCATGGCCGGCAACGTGCTCGGCAAGGGCTATGCCGCCGGCATGGGCATGACCATCGGCAGCGTGTTCGGTAGGATCGCAGGACGGGAAGCGGCGAAACATGCACGGAACTAGGATTCTTGACGAAGCTGACCGACTTATGACGGTCTGCAATTCCTGCCGCTACTGCGAGGGCTTGTGCGCAGTATTTCCGGCGATGGAGATGCGGCGCGCCTTCTCCGACGGCGACCTCAACTATCTCGCCAACCTCTGCCATGCCTGCGGCGCCTGCTACGTCGACTGCCAGTTCTCGCCGCCGCACGAGTTCAACGTCAATGTTCCCAAGACGCTTGCGATCGCGCGTGCCGAGTCCTATGCGGCCTATGCCTGGCCGCAGGCACTGTCCGGCGCCTTTGCGCGCAATGGTCTTGTCATCAGCATCGTCGCCGCGCTCAGCATGGCTGCCTTCATTCTCGGTTTTGCCGCCATGAACGACCGCGGCGTGCTGTTCGGCGTCCACGCCGGCCCCGGCGCGTTCTACCGGCTGATGCCGCACAACGCGATGGCCGCGCTGTTCAGCGCCGCGTTCCTCTATGCGATCTTTGCGCTGGTCATGAGCGTGCGCGCGTTCTGGCGCGACATCGGCGCGCCGATCGGCGGCCGCGCGGAGGGTGGCTCGATCCTGCAGGCCATCCGGGATGCCGGCGAACTGCGCTATCTGGATGGCGGCGGCGTCGGTTGCTACAACGAGGACGACAAGCCGACTGACCGGCGCAATCTGTATCATCACCTGACCTTCTACGGTTTCCTGCTTTGCTTCGCTGCGACGTCGGTGGCCACGCTCTATCACTATGTGTGGGGACGCGAGGCGCCCTATCCTTGGTGGGACCTGCCAGTGGTGCTCGGCACGCTCGGAGGCATCGGCCTTATTGTCGGGCCGATCGGTCTGATCGCAGCGCGGATGCGACGCGATCCCGCGCTGCTGGACGAGCAGCGCTACGGCATGGATGTCGGTTTCATCGCCATGCTGTTCCTGACCGGTCTCACCGGCATGGCGCTGCTGGCTTTGCGTGAGACCGCTGCGATGGGACCGCTGCTGGCGCTGCATCTCGGTGCCGTGTTCGCACTGTTCATCACCATGCCCTACGGCAAGTTCGTGCACGGCATCTATCGCTTCGCCGCACTGGTGCGCTACGCGCAGGAGCGGAAGGCAGAGGTGTCCTGATCGGGGGGTAAGCCCGCGGGATCTGGGATCAGGCTCGCGCGGCGGCCACTTCGCGCGGCCGGCTTGCGACGAGGACGATGTCGGACCTCGCGGCGTCGACCTGAACCCGGTTGCGTCCCTTTTCCTTGGCGCGGTAGCAGGCGGCATCCGCACGCCGCATCGCCTCCTCGAGCGTGGCGTTGCCGTCGGCGAAGCAGGCAACGCCGATGCTGGCGGTCACCGTAAAGCAACGATCGTCCCAGGCGAATTGAACAGTTCGAGCGAGGTGCGCAGCCGTTCGGCGACATCGACGGCGTCGTAAGGCGAGCACTGCGGCAGGATCAGACCGAATTCGTCGCCGCCGAGCCTGGCCACGAGATCATGCGACCGCCGGTCCTGCTGCAACAATTGCGCGATCTGGCGCAGCAGGCGATCGCCTGCGAGATGGCCGCAGCTGTCGTTGACGTTCTTGAACTGGTCGAGATCGAGCAGGATCAGGCCCAGTGAGCCTTCTCTGGTATGGTCGAGCTCGCTTTGCAGGCGCGCCTCGAACGCGCGGCGGTTCGCGAGTCCGGTCAGCCAGTCATGCGAGGCCTGCCAGGCGAGGCGGTCCTTCTCGGCACGCAATGCGTCCTCGAACGCCTGCCGTTGCAGCACCAATCGTCGCGTGTGCCAGATCAGGAGCAGAATCAGCGTCAAGGCGGTGACGACGTTGACGAGCGTCAACGTCACCTTGGGAGCCCTCGCCGAGGACGGTGGAGAAGCGCTTGGCATGCCCCGTGAACTGGCTGTTCAGCTCCGAGAGCCGCGACGACAGGTATCGCAGACGGTCGCTGTCGCGAATGGGACCTTTCGTCCACTCGGAGCGGATGACTTCGCCGAAGACGCTCAGCTCCAGCAGTGGGATCGGTGGCAGCCCACTCCCGGATCGCGTCGCGGAGAAAAATCACATGGCTGAAATTGCGGAACAGCCAGATCAGGCCGGGGACGTCGTCAGGATGGTTGCCGCCTTGCAGGAAGCCGATCCGGGCGGCCTCGACGTCGACCGGATCGCGCTCGAGCGCCCACCGCGCGAATTCGTCGCCAATGGGGACGGCGAGCGAGGTCTGATAGTGCGCGAACTGGCTGGCGTCGCCGGAATGCAGATAGAGATTGAGGAAATAGACGGCATTCTTCTGCGAGCGCGACCACATCGCCTCGCCGGCGACATAGGCGCGCACCGAGGACATCACCTCCAGGCTGAAGCCGCCGACCGCCGCCTGGAGCACGACGACCATGACGAAAGGCGAGACGAGCTTGATGACATGAAGGAGACTGCGTCCCTTCGTCGACGTCGCTGTTGTGCGAAACACGTTTGCATTCCCCAAGTCGCTCAACGACCCCAGCGGAGCGTTCCGCTCATTACGCGGATTACGCGCAAAAGGTGCTTAACTCGACCTGAAAATGCGGGAAGACTGCGTTGAAAGGTGAAGGCGTTGTGAGGCGGATTCTTGCAGATCGTTGCAAATGCCGCCCAACCGGAACTGACGCGGTATCTGCGAGGCGATGCCTCGAATGCGTGGCGCGCGATTTACTCGATCGAGAGAATTCGGCTTGGGGCTAGACCAGCACGGGTTTGCGCACGCGGCCGGCGTCGCCGAAGACGCGCAGGTAACGCTCGATCTCCGAGGAAATGCCGGTCGCCTTCTCCGGATTGTCGGAGAGCTTGACGGCCGGGCGGCCGTCGACCGACGAGACCTTGCAGACGATCGAGATCGGATCGAGATTGATCGAGGCGTCAGGCGGGCAGCCGACAAAATCATTGGTGAGATTGGTGCCCCAGCCGAAGGAGAGCCGCACGCGGCCGCCGAAATGGTGATAGGTGTCCTCGATCGAGCCGACGTCCATCGCGTCGGAGAACACGAGCAGCTTCTCCTTTGGATTGCGGCCCTTCTGCTCCCACCATTTGATGATCTCCTCGCCGGCCTGGATCGGCGGCGCGCTGTCGGGACGGAAGCCGGTCCAGTCGGCGACCCATTCCGGCGCATCGCGCAGGAAGGCCTTTGTGCCGAAGGCGTCGGGCAGCGCAATCAGCAGGTTGCCGCCATAGGTCTGGCGCCACTGGTCGAGGATGCGATAGGGCGCCCAGCGCAATTCCTCGTCGTCCTTGGCCAGCGCCGCCGCGACCATCGGCAGCTCATGCGCGTTGGTGCCGATCGCTTCCAGATCGTTGTCCATCGCGAGCAGCACGTTGGAGGTGCCGATGAAGGACGGTCCCAAGCCTTCCTTGACCGCCTCCACGCACCAGCGCTGCCAGAGGAAGCCGTGGCGGCGGCGGGTGCCGAAGTCGGACAGGCGCAACGTCTCGAGCTTGCGCAGCCGCTCGACCTTGGTCCACAGCTTGGCTTTGGCGCGGGCGTAGAGCACGTCTAGCTCGAAGCGGCCGCGGCCCTTCATCGCCGCGCGCGAGCGCAATTCGTTGAGGATGGCGAGCGCCGGAATTTCCCACATCGTAGTGTGGGTCCACGGTCCGTGGAAATGCAGCTCGTACTGGCCATCGACCTTGCGCAGCTCGTATTCGGGCAGACGGAATTCCGCGAGCCAGCGGATGAAGTCCGCCGAAAACATGTGGGTCTTGCCGTAGAAGGTGTTACCGGCGAGCCAGATCAGCTCCTTCTTGGTGAAGCGGATGGTGCGGGCATGATCGAGCTGGGCGCGCAGCTCGCTCTCGTCGATGATCTCGGCAAGGCGCACATGGCGCGACCGGTTGATGACCGAGAAGGTCACCTGCTGACTCGGGTAGGTCTCCCGAATCATCTGTAACATCAATAGCTTGTAAAAATCGGTATCAAGCAGGCTGCGGATGATGGGATCCAGCCGCCAGCTGTGATTGTAGGTCCGGCTCGCAATGTCGGTCACTGTCATGGGGGAATTCTAGCGTGGCCGCCGCGGCGCAACCAGTGGGTTTAGCGGGGATCAGGTTTTCGCGGGGCCAGAGCCCGCGGGGGTCGCCGCCACGGTCTCGAGCTGGTTTCTGATCCAGCGATGGGCCGGGTCCTTTTGATAGCGCTGATGCCAGACCATGAACATCGGCAGTTCGGCCAGCGTTTGCGTACGCGAGGGCAGCGGAATGCGCACATGGGCGAAGCCGCGCATGACGCCGGAGGCCAGCAGGCTCGGCATGCTTGCGAGCATTAACGAGCCGCGCAGGAAGGGCGGCACGCCGGAAAAGCTCGGCACGAAGATGGCGATATCGCGATGGAAGCTGTTGGCCGCGAGCCGGCGGTCGAAGTCGAGCCGTTCATTGTCGGTGTAGACCACCGTGATGTGGCGCGCCGCGAGATAGGCGCTACGGCCGGTAGGCGCGGCACGTGCTTTCGGATCATAGTAACAGACGTAGTGATCTCTCAGCAGGCGCTTCTGCACGATGTCGACGCCGGACGGCGGCAGCGGCGTGATCAGCAGATCGCAGCGGCTTTCGCGCAGCATTGCGGGTGAGGGCGATTGCGAGGGGATCACGCGCAGGTTCAGGCTCTTCACCTGCGCGGCGACATGTCCGAAGAAACGCGGCAGCAGCAGGTCGCGCTGGAAATCGTTGGCTGCGACCGTGAGCGAAAGCTGGGCGCTCGCCGGCTCGAAGGTGACGCCGCCGGCAAAGCTGCGCATCTCGTCGATCAGCGCGCGGGCCTTCGCTGCGAGCGCCTGGGCGTGCGCGGTGGCGACGATGCCGCGGCCGGACTTGGCGAACAGCGGATCGCCGGCGATCCGCCGCAGCTTATTCAGGGCGTGGCTGACCGCTGACTGCGTCAGGCCGAGCCGCGTCGCAGCCGCTGTCACCGAGCCTTCCTCCAGCACGGCCAGGAACAATTCAAGCGCATGGCCGTCGAGCGCTAAATGATCGATTTCTTTCATGTAATTCATTATAATCGATCTATTTATCTTGAGAATAGCCGGGCCCATGATCTCCCGATAAACCGTGCGCCCAAACGGGGCGCCAGAGGGAGAGACAACGCCGATGAATGCCCAGGCGCCCGCCTTGCAGGATCCCCGCCTCAACCGTCCCGAGCCGTTCACGGCCCGCGATGGCGGCTTTTTTCAGCGCGACCGCTCGATCCACCCGCCGCCCCACGTGCCCGGCTACAAATCCTCGGTGCTGCGCTCGCCGCGCCAAGCCCTGTTGTCGCTAGAGAATTCGGTCTCAGAGATCACCGGACCGGTGTTCGGCCACAATGATCTCGGGCCACTCGATAACGATTTGATTCGCAACTACGCCAAGGACGGCGACCCCGTTGGCGAGCGCATCATCGTGCACGGTCGGGTGCTCGACGAGACCGGGCGGGGCGTGCCGAACACGCTGGTCGAGTTCTGGCAGGCCAATGCCGGCGGCCGCTACCGGCACAAGAAGGACACCTATCTGGCGCCGATCGATCCGAATTTCGGCGGCTGCGGCCGCGCGCTGAGCGACGACGCCGGCTACTATTATTTCCGCACCGTGAAGCCCGGCCCCTATCCTTGGCGCAACTACGTCAACAGCTGGCGTCCCGCCCATATCCACTTCTCGGTGTTCGGTTCGGGCTTCGCGCAACGCCTGATCACCCAGATGTATTTTGAGGGCGATCCCCTGATCCCGATCTGTCCGATCCTGACGACGCTTCCGGACAAGGATGCGCTTGACCGCCTCGTGGCGCCGCTCGACCTCAACGCCTCGACGCCGTTCGACTCGCTCGCCTACCGCTTCGATATCGTGCTGCGCGGCGCCCACTCCACCTATTTCGAAAGCCGCACCGAGGGGAACTGAGCCAATGCCGCAGCCGCTCAACTATCTCAAGGAAACCGCCTCGCAGACTGCCGGACCTTACGTCCACATCGGCCTGATCCCGGCCATGGCCGGCTTCAATATTTTCGAGAAGAACTTCTCCAACGTGCTGGTGACGCCAGGCACCAAGGGCGAGCGCATCATACTGGAAGGCAGGGTGCTCGACGGCAGCGGCACGCCGCTACGCGACGTGCTTCTCGAAATCTGGCAGGCCAACGCGGCCGGCCGCTACAACCATCCGGCCGACTGCTCCGCTGGCGGGGCGAACGAGGATTTTCGGGGCTGGGGCCGCGCCGGCTCGGATTTCGAGAGCGGGGTGGTGACATTCGAGACCATCAAGCCGGGCGCGATCACGGACAAAGCGGGCCGCAGATGTGCGCCGCATGTCAACGTCTGGATCGTCGCGTGCGGCATCAATATCGGGCTCAACACGCGGCTCTATTTCTCGGACGAAGAAGCGGCGAATGCCGCCGATCCCGTGCTGAACCTGATCGAGCAGCCGGTGCGGCGTGCGACGTTGATCGCCAAGCGCGGCGAGCGCGCCGACAAGGTCGTGTATTCGTTCACGGTCAATTTGCAGGGGCCGCAGGAGACGGTGTTCTTCGACGTTTGACGATCTGGGGTGTCCCGCAGGATCATTCCACCCGGTTGCCTCGATCGATCGTTCCGCGCGCGAGGAATTGCGGTGGCTGACGCATCTCGCGCGATCCCGGCCGCTCGGCGAGGTCGCGCCCCACTCTTGCTTTCAGTTCTGCCAAATCAATGAAGACGTCCGCCTGCCGGCGCAGTTCGTCGGCGACCATGGGCGGCTGGGTGGCGAGCGTGGAGACGACCGTCACGCGGACGCCGCCGCGTTGCAGGGATTCGACCAGCGAGCGAAAATCCCCATCTCCCGAGAACAGCACGATCTGATGGACGTGCGCGGCGAGCTCCATCGCGCTCACGGCGAGGTCCACATCCATGCTGCGCTTCACCTTGCGCCGACCGGTGTTGGCGTCAACGAACTCCTTGGTGAGCTTGGTGACGACGGTGTACCCGTTATAGTCGAGCCAATCGATCAGCGGACGGATTGATGAATATTCCTGATCCTCAATAACGGTCGTGTAGTAGAAGGCTCGAAGCAGCGTGCCTCGGCCCTGAAATTCGCTGAGCAGACGCCTGTAATCAAGATCGAAACCGAGTGCCTTTGAGGTGGCATAAAGATTGGCGCCATCGATGAAGAGTGCGATCTTCTCAAACGAAGACATGGTGCACAAATCTCCAGTTCCTCGTGCGAGCCTGTAGGTTCGGCCCCTGAGGCTCAGTGTGTTGGTCGGAAGACACTAAGTGCTTTGCTAAAAAAACGGCGCAGACGACCGGACAGGGGTGGCCGTCATGCGCCAGGTCAGGGAGGTTGATGCCACCGGCGCCGGGGCGCCCAATACAGCCACGCTAAGCCGTCCGCATTCCATGCTCAATTGTACGGAAGTAAACGGCGCATATCCCAAGGGTTCGTCGTTCTATACCAAGGTAGATGGAGTCGCTACTCGCCGCCATGGAGCCGCGCGCGGAACGCGCGCGGCGAGAGGCCGGTGGCGGCGGCGTAGACCCGGCTGAAATAAGCGGGATCCTCGAAGCCGAGCGCATAGGCGATCGTCGACACCGGCAGGTTGGTATAGACGAGGTTGCGCCGCGCCTCGCGGATCAACCGGTTGAGGATCAGGTGCGAGGCGGTGTCGCCGGTCGCCGTCCGCGTCACCCGGTTCAGATGGGTGGGCGTGATCAAGAGTGCTTTGGCATAGTCCGCGACGCTCCAGCGCTCTAGATGATGCATCTCGAGCAGGGCCTCGAAGCGCCGGAACAGGCCGGATTCGGCCGTGCCATTGCCGCTGCTCTCACTGGCGAGCGCGCGCGCCACCAGCCCGATCATGGCGGCCGAGAGCGCCCGCAACAGATGCGCACGGCCGAAATTGCGCCCGGCGTGCTCGGCAAAGATCTGCTTCATGGTGGCGCGGATCTGCGGCGTGCCGCGCACCACCGCCGAGCGCGACAGCGCGCCGCGCAGGCCTTCGGCGGCGAGCAGCGCCTCGTCCAGAATTTCCGCGGCGATGGTCAGCACCCAGCCTTGCGTGCCGGGGACGAAGCGGAAGCCGTGGACGTGGCCGACCGGCACATTGACGATCTGCATCGGCCTCAGCGGCACCACGCGGCCGTCGAGCGTCGCCTCGCCGCCACCGCGCTCGATCAGCAGCACCTGGTGCAACCGCGCGTGGCGGTGCACGGCCAGGGTCCAGTCGTGCAGCACCGAGCGGGACGCGATGGTCTCGCAATGGACCACATCGGGCAAATCGCGGGACTCGCCGAAGAGGTTGTAGACCCGGATCGCCGGGGCGGGGGCCGTGATGCTCATGTTCGAATTGTACAAGACAAAGGTCGATCCCTCCATCGGTGTGCAGCGAAAAATCTGAAAAATAGTGCTGACGGGAGGACGCAAAAATGAAGGTTCAGGTCTGCATCATCGGCGGTGGGCCGTCCGGGCTGCTGTTGTCCCAGTTGCTCCATCTCAAGGGCATCGACACGGTCGTGCTGGAGAAATACAGCCGCAGCCATGTGCTGGCGCGCATCCGCGCCGGCGTGCTCGAGCACGGCTTTGCCAAGCTGATGCGCGAGGCGCAATGCGGCGAGCGGATGGACCGCGAAGGCGAGATCCACAAGGGCTTCGAGATCGCCCATGACGGGGTACTCTCCCAGATCGATCTCTATAAGCATTCCGGCGGCAATTCGGTGCTGGTCTACGGCCAGACCGAGTTGACACGCGACCTCTACGAAGCGCGCGACCGCCACGGCGGCAAAGTCGTGCACAACGCCGAGAGCGTCACGCCGCACGACCTGACGTCGGCGCGGCCTTACGTGACTTACCGCGCGAACGGGGAAACCATCCGTGTCGATTGCGACTATATCGTCGGCGCCGACGGCTTTCACGGCGTCAGCCGCAAGTCGATCCCGAAGGACGTGCTGCGCGAATATGAAAAAGTCTATCCGTTCGGCTGGCTCGGCGTGCTGTCGCGCACCAAGCCGGTGTCGCCGGAGCTGATCTATGCGAAGCACGAGCGCGGCTTTGCGCTGTGCTCGCTGCGGTCCCAGGTGCTCAGCCGCTATTACATTCAGGTGCCGCTGACCGACAAGCTGGAGGATTGGCCGGATGACGCGTTCTGGGCCGAGCTGAAGCGCCGCTTGCCGGACGAAGTTGCTGCGCGGCTGATCACGGGCCCCTCGATCGAGAAGAGCATCGCGCCCCTGCGCAGTTTCGTCGCCGAGCCGATGAGTTACGGCCGCCTGTTCCTCGCCGGCGATGCCGCCCACATCGTTCCGCCGACCGGTGCACGCGGGCTCAACAGCGCGGCTTCCGACATCTACTATCTCTATCGCGCCATGCTCGCGCATTATCAGGACGGCGACGATTCCGGGCTCAAGGGCTATTCGGCCAAGGCACTCGCGCGGATCTGGAAGGCGCAGCGTTTCTCCTGGTGGATGACGATGCTGCTGCATCGCTTGCCCGACCGGGCCGACTACGAGGATAGGCTTCAGCAGACGGAGCTGGACTATCTGCTCTCGTCCGAGACGGCGCAGCGATTGTTGGCGGAGAACTATGTGGGGCTGCCGTTCTAGTGGCGGATTGATTTGCGGACAAATGCAACGCAAACTCCGGTGCGTTCCCTTCTCCCCTTGTGGGAGAAGGTGGCGCGAAGCGCCGGATGAGGGGTTGCATCCGCGCCTTCTAGCGTAAGAGATTTACGCGCGGAGAGAGACCCCTCACCCGTCCCGCCGCTGCGCCATAGCCGATGCGAAGCATCGGCGTTCTGAGCACGGCGGCCGAAGGCCGCCTATGCCACCCTCTCCCACAAGGGGAGAGGGGAAGCCGGGCCCGCGGTTGAAGCCGTTACTTCCCTTCCAGCGTATTGACCGGTGCCCACTCTGGCGGAGGTGGATTTGCGGCGAGGGATCTTGCGCGCTTCGCGAATAGCGTCGATGCCGGATCGATCGTTGCCGTTTCCTCGAATGCATCAACCGCCTCAGCAAACTCCCGTGCACGCCAGCGTGCCAACCCTTCCTCGTAAGCCGCAGCCACCTTCTTCTGCTCTGCGCTCTCCGCGTCCTTCTCTGCCAGCGGCTCGAACACCTTGATCGCCTCGCCGCGTCCCAGCACTCTGATCGCGTCGAGCTCGCGCCAGGCGAAGGTGTCGCCGGTCTGCGCGACCGTCGCCTCCGAGGCCATGATCGCGGTGCCGTAATATTTGTTGGCGCCTTCGAGCCGGGAGGCGACGTTCACGGTGTCGCTCATCACGGTATAGTTGAAGCGGCGCTTTGAGCCGATATTGCCGACCACGGCTGCGCCGCTGTTGAGCCCGATGCGATGCGACAAGCCGCGGCCGGCGAAGGCAGCATTGCTCGCGTTGAGTTCGGCCAGCTTCTCGTGGCACTTCAACGCGGCGCGCACTGCGTTGCGCGCGTGCGTGGGATCGTCGGCGGGGGCGCCGAACATGGCGACGATGGAATCGCCGATATACTTGTCGACGTAGCCGCCATGGCCCTCGATGATGTCGGTCATCGCCGACAGATATTCGTTCATGAGAGTCACCAGCTCGCCCGGCGTCATCGCCTCGGCGATGGAGGAGAAGCCGCTGAGGTCGGAGAAGAACATGGTGACGTTGCGCATCTCGCCGCCGAGCGCCGGCATCTTGCCGGATGCAACCATGGTGTCGATGACCTCGGGGGCGAGATAGAATGCAAAACTCTTGCGCAGGAAGCGCTCCTCACGGTCGGCGACGACGAAGCGGTAGCCGATCATCATGGCGAGCGCAGCAAGGCCCGCGAGCGCAGGCTCGCCCAGCGGCAGCGCCAATGCATGAACGAACGCGCCGACAGTGACGGCGACGTAAACGGCGGTGAGTGCGAACCATGCGATCAGCGCGCCGCCCGGTGCGAGCATGCAGGCCGCGCAGGCAACGATCGCCGCGAACACGATCGTCAGAATGGTTCGCAGCGGAAAGCCGAGCTCCGTCACGGCATCGCGCTCGATCAGGTTTCGGACGACGGCGGCATGCACGAAAACGCCGGCGATGTCGTTGCGGGCCTTCTGCGCGGTGCGCGCCGGAGCCGGCAGGGCGCATCGCGCGGCCGGCGTCCCGTCATATCCGCCGGACAGGCGCATCGAGGTGAGCTTGCGGTCCTCGAAATTGAGGACGGTGCCGAGCAGCACGACCTTGCCGTCGAAGGCGCGGCGGAAGAAATCGCGGTCGCCCTTCTCGACGCATGCGCGCAGGTCGGCGAATGAATACGTCGGAATGTCGCGACCCATTCCTCGAAAATTGAGCGTCAGCGTGTTGGCTACGGCGCTCGGGATGGAATAGCCGGACAAGTCCGTCACGCCGGACGGTCCGATTTCTGCTTTTGCACCGAGCGCGCGGGACGCCAGCTCGACTGCCATGGCGGGGACCGGCCTGTCCTGGATGGAAAAGCTCAGCGGCATCCGCCGGATCACGTCGTCGGTGTCGGTATGGACATTGAGCGCGCGGATGTTGTTGCGCACCGCCACTTGCTGAGCGCGATAGGGCACGTCCGGATGATCGTTGCTCAGGGTATCGCCGAGCACGAGCTTGCCGCTGTCGGAGATCTGTCGCAGGGCGATAAGGTAGTCGCGGTCGAATCCCTTCATGCGGGCGCCGAGCGGCGCGTCACCAAAGGGAATTTCCGACTGCTCGATCGAGTTCTTGAAGATGACGTCGAAGCCGATGACCTTGGCGCCGCCCTCGGCGATGCTCCCGAGCACCCGGCCGATCTCGCGTGTCCAGGTCTGCGTCGGCGATCCCTTGAACGGCGGGGTGTCGTAGGTCTCCCCATCGATCGCCACCACGACGACCGGCGATGTCGCGGGATCGCGGCCGTCGCCGATGAGCCTGCCGCGCAAGGCCGTGAGGATGTCGAGCGAGAGCCCTTGCAGCGTCTGAAGCGGCGGAGACGTGAAGATCGCGCCCGCAAGGAGCGCAATCAGGATCGCCGCTATGATGTCGCCCCTGCCGATCCGCCGCATCGCGCCGTCGCAGGCCGTCTATTCGAGCCGCAGCAGGCGGCTGACGATCGGCGTCGGCGACGAGGTGGCGCTGGCGTCGACCTGGAAGGCATAGCGCTTGGCGCCGAGGGTTGCGAGATAGCTGCCGCCCGGGGTCAGTGACTTCCCGGCTTTGGCAAAGTCATAGAACTTGCCGCGGACCATGATGTCGCTCTTGAGCGGCACGTTGATTGTGGGCTCCTTGCCGTCGGTGCGTTCGATGACCAGCGTGCTGCCGCTCTTGGCCTGGACCAGCGGCGCGACGCCGTAGATCGTCGGCAGCTTCGGTGGAACGGCGCCCTTGGTGTCGGACCGTACGGTCCGGAACGTGGTTGCGGCGCTCTGGTTGGCCTCGCGCTCGGAGAGCTGCGCCGCATTGGTATCGCAGGGCACCTTGACGCGTTGGACGTTGCCGAGTTGCACGGTGCTCTGTTCGGTGCCGACGAGAACGACGCCTTCACTGATGGTCTCGCGCAGGCAGGATTTGAGATAGCCGAGCGTGATGCTCGCCTTCGGTCCGAGCTTGATGATCTTGCCGGGAGCCACATAATCCATGAACTCGACACCGTCGATCTTGCCCTGCACCTCTTCGACGATCGCGGCCGGAGTCTCCGCCAAAGCGGGAGCCACAAGACAGAACGCGCCGACAAAGGCGCCGATCAGGCTTTTCATGGGTATTCTCATCCAATTCGACATGCTTTGCCGGTCCCCGTCCTGGTGCAATGCTTAGCAGCGAAGCGCCCAGGCAAGTGTGACCAGAATCACTCTTCGTATTGGTGCACTCTATCAGGAACAGGTTCAAATCCGTGATGGCAGAAAGCGGAGCCGTTGCAAACGTCGCAATCGCGGCAATGCGTGCGGCGACCGGGATCGCGGCCGTCTTGAGGCCGAGACGACGGCGCTTACAGCATCTCGGGCGGTAGTCGTCCGACGGAGGAGGCTGCAACTTTAAGCCTTGGTTTGTTAGAGCGTTAACCGTGGCGGAATGCTCACTGCATCGGTCATTGTCGCGCGCCAGAGTTCGTCGCAAATACGGGTGAATTTTGCGATGGATGTTTTTCATGCTGAGAGACGGCAAATACGCTGCATGGTTCAGGACCCCGCGTGGCCAGGGCACCGGCGTCGTGCATCTGACCGAGGGCCGGATCTCGGGTGGCGACAGCTTCTTCACCTATGGCGGCTCCTATCGGGTGGATGAGCTGCACTTTTCGGGCGTTCTGACCGTGCATCGGTATGCCGACGGCCCGCCGAGCGTGTTCGGGCCGGACGAAGTCGAGGTCAATCTCTCGGGTGCGTGCAACGGCCTGGTTGCGACCTGCTCAGGGACCGCCAGGCAAGTGCCGGACGTGAAGTTCGAGGCGACGTTGATTTACAGCCAGGAGGATCAGCCCGCCGCCGACGCCAGAGGCGCCGTCGTGAGGCTCAATGCCGACAAGCTGCCCAGGGGCCTCGACAGCCGTTCGAGACCGCGCCAACCGGTTGTGCCGGGATCGCCGGGGTCGGAGCGGAATCGACCGTAGGCCACTCGTCCCCGGCTTTGACCGTCCTCATCGTCAGCGCTGGCGGAGTGGATGCGCCTTCTGGTGCCAGGCCCAGGCGGTGCGGATCACGTTGGGCAGGTCGGAATGTCCAGGCACGAAGTTCAGCACTTTTCGCGCGGCGGAGGGATCGGCCACAAGATAGGTGGGATCGCCGGCGCGGCGCGGCTTGACGGTGTGGGGCACCTCGCGCCCGGTCTCCTGCCTGATGGCGGTCAGGATTTCGCGTACGGAAAAGCCGGAGCCGGTGCCGAGATTGAAGCTGCCGCCGGCATGCCCCTGTTCCAGCAGTTTCAGCGCCGCGACATGTGCCGCGGCGAGATCGGTGACATGGATGTAGTCGCGGATCGCGGTGCCGTCGGGCGTGTCGTAATCGTCGCCGAATACGGCAAAGTCGACGTGCCCCTGCAACGCCATCATGGCGCGCGGAATGAGATGGGTCTCGTTGTCACGCAACTCGCCGATGCCGCCGGCCGGATCGGCGCCGCTGGCGTTGAAATAGCGCAGGCAAAACGCGCCGAAGCCGTAGGCCGCGCGGTGATCGGCGAGCATGCGCTCGATCATCCATTTCGACGCACCGTAGGGGTTGATCGGCGCGCAGGGAAAATCCTCTGGCAGTTCCTTGGAATCGGCGTTGCCGTAGACGGCGCCGGTCGAGGAGAACACGATGCGCGTGCAGCCCGCCTTGCGCATCGCCTGCAACAGCGACAGCGTGCCCTGCACATTGTTGATGTAGTATTTCTGCGGATCGGTCATGGATTCGCCGACAAGGCTCGCCGCCGCAAAATGCATCACCGCCGCGACCTTGTAGTCGGCGAAGGCGCGCGCCAGCGTCGTTCCGTCGAGCAGATCGCCGGTGACCAGCGGACCGGCCACGAAGCTGCGGTGCCCGGTGGAAAGATTGTCGTAGACGACGGGTTGATAGCCGGCCGCGGCCAGCGCGCGGCAGGCATGCGAGCCAATATAGCCCGCGCCCCCTGTGACGAGGACGGTCGATCGGTCGGTCATGTCACCTCTAAAACGTTCTGCTCGAGGCATCCTAGAGCAGAATCAACAATGATCCAAGCAACTGTGGTCATGAGCAAATCCGCAGCGAGCACGATTGGCGCATTTGCGAGCCATTCGGCCCGCGGCACAAGCTGTCTACACGTTGGCGCGAGATTGTCCTAGCTATCGAGAAGCTAAAAGGATTCCAGCGGTCGCGCGGAGGTCTGCTTCTTCTTAGCTTTGCATTGACGCTGTTGCCGCGAAAACGACACGCAATCGCGCGCGGCAACCCTGCCTTTACAGGTGAAATCTAGGTTCTGGCTGATAACAAGGGACGGACAGGGACATGCCTCAGATCTGGATGACATATGACGAACTTGCGACGCTCAGCGATTGCACGCCTGCAGAAGCCAGAATGCGGGCCATCCATTTGTCGCTGGACCGTCGCAAAAGTCGCGATGGCGCAACCCGTGTTAAACTGGATCTGGCGCTGACAGCCAAATTCTTCGCATCTGTCCGCGATGCCGATTTTGATCTGGATAGCGCCATCGGGGCGCTCCGGGCCACGCATCGCCAGATGGCAGAGCTGCTGACGCCGAACGAGTTCCTCCGCCGACGCGGGTCAGCCTAATCCGCTGCATGCAGCCGATCGAAGGGGTGCGTGCGGAGCCGAGATTCTCGCGAAAGTTGTCCAGAATCAGGCAGAGATTTGCATCCGGAATTGCTGGGAAGTGGTACGCAAACATTCACATTGCTGCGAATCCGGGCGGCGAGCTTCGCGGGCAGGTGGGGCCTGCTGGCTTCAGGCAGGGGGTCTGGGTAAGAAGGCCAAGATCGCCTGGGCGAGGAGCACACCGACGGTGCCGCCTGCCGCTTTCTGCAGCACGTCCAGGAAGCCGGGATCGCGATCGGATGTGAGCGCCTGCAGGAGCTCCAGCCCCATTGCGACCGCTATGACAAGCGAGCAGGCCACAGCGAGCCGTCCGGGCAGCAGGAACGACAGAAGAAAGCCCAACAGCCCGTAGGCGCTGAAGCGCTCGATCACAACGACCCAATAAGCCTCGTGATGTCCCATCAGCGCCGGCCTCCCCGCAAGCCTTGCCAACGTGGCGTAGGCGATGAGGGCGAGGCAGATTCCCGCAGCGGCAAACAGGTGATTTCGGCGCATGGTCCAGCATAGCCGGTCGAGGAGCGTTTCGCTTCGAAAGACGCGAATATCGTTAAAGTGCTTGCTGCTTCTCCAGCACGCGGCGGAGGCAATCCGCGGATGGGGGCTGTCTCAGCGAATGGTTCGAAATCGGTCAGGCGACTAACGCGCTGCCCTCGATCGAAGATGCGGCCATGCGCCAGCGGCCTCTGCCGCATTCGACGCATCGATTCCGACCCTAAGACTTCTTACTTGTCCTCGATTTCAACGAAAGACCAAGGCGCAAGGCCATGCGCTTGATCGCATCGGGCGAGCGCCCGAGCTGTTTCGCCGCCTCCTCCAGGGAAGCCGAAGACTTGGCCAACTCCATTAGCCGGCGGTCTTCCTTGAACGACCAGGGCTTGCGCGCCATAACCGAAATCATCCTCTCGTCGAGACAAAGACAAAGCCGCCAAGCGGACCCATGTCGCTCGGCGGCTTTGCTTGGGTGGGGCCGAGCTTGGGGGAGCCCGGTGAGGCGATGGATAAGCGATCGGTGAGACTTCGCAACAAACAACGCGGGTTAAGCTAACCGCTCAACCTTACCGGGGCAGGATCGCGAGTTTGCATCCGTATAATCACGGAGATCTCCGCACACCGAGTCCAGTTCGAGCGTGTTGATGGCCGCAGTCGAGAATGTCCCGTTGTGATTTCCAGACGTCGCAGCACCAGCGCGTTGGCGAGCAAGCCCTGCTCATGCACAGTGAGTCAGCAGAAGCGTCGGACATAAGGTTGCCGCCGCGAAATGAAGCTCCAGCTAGGGTCTTGGTAGCTCGATTGTCAGAGGGCAGCTATCAGTTCTGCCGCGAGACGATCCATAAGAAGCAGTGTGAAATCAACTGTGAGATGGTTTGCGTCCCTATAAACAACGATGCCGTCACGAATGGCCGGACACACCAAGTCTGTGCAAATTGACGATGTTAGGTCGATCATGCGCGCGTTGTTGATGGACGAGACGACACGTTGCTCAGCTTCGATCACTTCATCACTTATAGTGAGCGATAGACTACGGCTACAGGTGCTGAGTGGCAGGCCTCGCCATTCCGCCCGAGCGAGACAATTCCCGACCGGGTGGTAAGGAGTGGGATTGTCGCGGACCACGATTAGTTTGGCGCCGAGTGGTTCAAGCTCCTTAAGCGCTCTAAATAATCCACGCTCCCACGTCTCAATGCTCACCGCGTGAGGTCCCAGATTGGTGAATGGTCCCTTGACGTTCCCGCTCGAAAACTGCGCCAGCAGTATCGCGTCGGGGCTATCTTGATTTTTTATCATAGCGATTGTCTGCTCGCGCCAGCTTGCGCACTGGGGCGAAAGACGACGAAGTCGCAAACTGTAGACCGTGGAAACGGGAATATCAGCGACAGGACAGGAGGCCCTTAGATAAGTGATAAGCCGCCATCCCTTCTGTTCGGCAATAGCTGTAAGCGCGGTTGTCCATTGATCGGCGTGAGAATCTCCCAACAGAACAATTGTCTTCGTATAGCTCGATGGGCCGAACACGCAACGAATTGGCTTCTGTGTCGTGAACCCGGCTAGACAACCACTCTCACTCGAAAGTGAATACTTGGAGGTTGAGGCAACTATGGTCGCTTGCGCAGCATCCGTAACATAATGTGCAATCGTGAACGAAAGGACGCCGGCAACTGTGGCGATTAGCGTAAGGGCACCGCCCATGGCAATTGATCGTGCAGATCGTTGTGCTAGCCAGTAACTAGCTCTGATCGGGCGTTCGAGCCAAGCGAAGCTGAGCGAGGAGAGAACGACTGTCATCACAAAGAACAGGCAATGGGCCAGTGCCGTACCGCCAAGAAGTACCGTACCAAGCACTGCAATCGGCCAATGCCAGAGGTAAATGGCATAAGATCGGGCACCGAAGAATTGAAATAGATGCATCCTAAGCAAAGCGGACGGTCCAGCAGGGTTGTCCCCCGTAAGCAGCAACAGCGCTGTGGCGAACACTGGAACCATTGCAACTACGCCCGGGAACGGCATGAAGCCGTCGATAGCAAAGAATGACAGGATGAGAACCGCGAATGACAACCATCCAACGATCGGCCCACTCGAGCCAGGCCTCATCCAGTGCTCGAACGGCCTTGTTGCGATCAGAGCTCCTGTTCCGAACTCCCACGCTCGAGGGGGCGCCAGATAGAATGCCCAAGCTTGCTTGCCATAGGTCAGGTAGATGCAAGCGGCGAAGGATCCGAACACCACGATCAATAAAGCTATCAGCAGGACCTTTTGGCTGAAGCGGCCGACCATTAGGAGAAACGCCGGCCAAACCAAATAGAATTGTTCCTCGACCGACAGTGACCACGTATGAAGAAAGGGATTGAGCGAACTTTCGGGCGCGAAATAATTCGTTGATTGGCGAAGGAGCCAAACGTTGGCTGCATAGAGCGCAGAAGCGGTGGCCGATTTGGCCATTTCCTTCTGTTCAAACGGCGCTAGCACGAAGTATCCAATGATCAACGTTGCTACCGTGACCACGAGGGCGGCGGGCAAAAGCCTCTTAGCTCTGCGACCGTAGAAGCCAAGAAAATCGAGCTTCCCGGTCGCGGCTATCTCCCGAAGCAGAAGTTGCGAGATCAGGTAACCTGATATGACAAAGAAGACGTCGACACCGACAAATCCGCCGGTTACGCTTGGAACTTCGTAGTGAAAGGCAACGACCGACAGAACTGCGATTGCCCTGAGCCCCTCCACATCCGCTCTGAAATGGGCCGCCGCGCGCGATACAGGTTGCATGTCTGTTACTGACTACATCGCATCAAAAAAAGCAGACGCATTCAGCGCTGCGCAATTCGTTCGCAGTTTGGCGATTTTCGGCTATTCGTGGGGCGGTGACCGAGCAAAGGACTCTTGTTGGAGAATTGGTCCGGCGGGTCACAATGGGAGCCCGGTCGCCCCGTGTAGGTGTCGCCCGATAGAGCGGAAGCGTCGGGCGTGACCCGAGGTGCTCAGAAGAAAGCAGCAGATCAGCTCCGGAAGCCGTCAAGTCGCCATGTCCGGTGACTTCAGCTTTAGCCTCCATAACGCACACTCGCGGCCCTTGTTGGAGAGTCGACTAAGGGTCAAACTCGACAAAACTCAATGTGAGCATAATTCGTCTGCTTTCGGGCGGATAGCGTCCAAACGCCTCCTTGGCGAGCTCACGTTGAGCCTGCCCTGCAGCCGTGATTCAAACTCCCAAACTGGGGGCTCGAATCATGCGCTACGAACTCACCGACCGGGAGTGGGCTGCCATCAAGCCAATGTTGCCGAACAAGCCGCGCGGCGTACCGCGGGTGAATGACCGCCGTGTACTCAACGGCATCTTCTGGGTCTTACGATCCGGGACGCCATGGCGCGATCTACCTGACGCCCTCGGCCCGTACATTACCTGCTACAACCGTTTCGTTCGTTGGCGACGAGCAGGTGTGTGGGCCGCGATTATGAACGCCCTGGCAGGCGCACATGATGCCGCTGTGCAAATGATCGACACGTCGATAGTCCGTGTGCGTCAGCATGGAGCCTGCATCAACCGCAATAGAAGACAATGCATGGGACGGTTACGCGGCGGCTTGACGAGCAAGATTCATGCGCTTGTCGATACGAACGGCCTGCCGGTCCGGCTTGCGCTGACACCCGGCGAGGCTCACGATAATCGGCTTGCTGGAAAACTCCTGTCTCGCATAAAGCCTGGATCGATGTTGCTTGCGGACCGTGGCTATGACGCCTTAGAGAAATTGCGATGAAGAAAGGCGCATGGGCGAACATCCCGCCCAAAAGCAGTCGCAGCGAGCCGATCTGTTTTAGTCCTTACCTATATCGCTCCCGCAATCGAGTTGAGAGGTTCTTCAACAGGATCAAGCAATGTCGTCGGGTGGCGACCCGTTACGACAAGCTTGCCGCCAACTACCTCGCCTTCGTTCAACTCGCCTCAATCAGGCTATGGCGCGGTTCGACCCGAGTGCCTCGCCGATGTCACTCTTTGGTAACCGGCATGAGCAGCCACGTAGGCAGTTGTTAGCCAGCGCGGGCGTAGCGGATCGGCATCCAATACTGGCGCATGGCCTCGACGGCCGCCGGGATATCGCTGTGGGCGTTGCGCAGGAATTGCTCGGTCTGGCGGGCCTTGTTTGTCGGTCCGAGCAGCGGACAGCCCTGATCGTCTTCACAGTGAATCAGGATGGGCAGTAGCAGTCCGTGATTGACGTTGCGGGTGTCGAGCAGAGGCGCCCAAGCCGATATTCTAGGTCGCATGGCGGCGTGGAATCCCAGGCACCAGGGACGCGCATCGATGTCGCCGTTCGGCTTGCTATGATGGATCGGCTCGAACCGATCCGGGTTG
>NZ_JADPKQ010000337.1:0-940 GCF_023074015.1 Bradyrhizobium sp. 142 | reverse complement strand
CCGATCTTGTCGAGCGGCACGCCGTGGCGCAGCATCTCGGTCGCCGCGGTGTGCCGCAGAGCGTGGGCCCCTTTGACCGGCGGCACGATGTCGGCCCGCTTCATGATACGCTTCACCACCGACGAGATGCCGTCGCCTCGTCGGAATGGCCGGCACGGCGCGATCGTGCGCAGGAACAAGACATCGTTCCGGCGGGTAGACGGCCGGCATTCGAGGTAGGCGGCGATCGCATCCCCGACGTCTTGTGGTAGCGGCAGCCGGACCTCGTAGCGCGACTTGCCGCAGACCCGCAGCGATCCCGTTTGCCACTCGATATCGGTGAGACGCAGTTGCGCCACGTCACCGGCCCGCAGGCCGAGGCGCACCAACAAAAGAACGATCGCACGATCACGCCGGCGCGCGCCGGCGTCGCCGTCACAGGCAGCGATCAGCCGGTCGACCTGCTCGGTCGACAGATACCGGGGCATGTCGGCAAGCTGCCAATGAGCGTAGGCCGGAACGGCGCCGTCGAGACCTGCCTGACAACGGCCTGCGACTGCGAGATACCGCAGGAAAGCCCGCAGGCTCGTCGTCATCTTCTCGATCGTGTCACTCCCGCTATTGCTCGCGCGCTCCAGGAAGTAGCTGCGGACATCGTTCGGCCTCCAGCCGGCCGGGTCAGATCGAAGCTCCATCATCAGGCCCGCGGCGTCGCGGGCGTAGAGCCTGACGGTGGGATCGGATGCGCCGCGATGCTTGCGCAGCCACGTCTTGAAGTCGGCGACCAGCAGCTGCGGCTCGGCGGGTGCTGCCCCCACGGCCGCGGACCGGCAAAGGCCGAGCTCGACGAGGTGCCGACGAAAGAGCCTGGCACCGTAGATGGTGTGGTGGTTGCGCCGGCCGCCTTTGGCGCGTGGACACCGGCAAGTGCGCAGGTGCTCGCCGAACGCGGCGAGATCAA
>NZ_JADPKQ010000118.1:0-53196 GCF_023074015.1 Bradyrhizobium sp. 142 | reverse complement strand
TGCCCTGGGAATGGAAGCTCCTGCGCCGAGCCGACAAGCCCGCCGATCAGCAGGCTGCCTGACCTTCTCGCAACGCCATCATAGAGCTCGCCGTGCCCGCGCGCATGCGTCAATCAGGCGGTCTTCGTCGTATGCGTACGGCGACAGTTTGCTTCTTGGCCCGAAAGTGGGTCGCGGCCAACCACAGGACTCCGACGATGCAGAGGGCCGTCAAAGCGGCGCCCGCAACGCTTACCGCACCTCGCAATAGCAACTGCCCCAACGCGCGCACATGGTATCCGCATAGCCGGAAATACTTAATGAAAGCTGCGCGCGACGCGGCGCTGATAGCCTACGCCGCATCGCGAGGCATCCTAGCAGGTCAAGGTTCCGCGGAAGCGAGCGTGGGATGACCTAGTAGGTGCCCGGCCTATTGCGTGCTGAGCGATACGCCAAGAACAAATGCCTTCGCCGCCGTCGCGCGAGGAGTTTCAAGAGGCAGGCTTTGACTTAATTGCCGACTTCGAGAAGGTCGATCCTGAATCGTAACTCCTGCACTGCATGGAGATTCAGCGTCGCAAACGCTTTGATGGACGCCACGTTGTCGGCGGCCACGCGATATTGACGACGATCACGGCAGGCGGTGTGACGCAGCGCGTCTCGCACGTATGGCCTGAGGATCAACCCGGCAAGACGATTCAGCCGGCGCCGATGGATTGGTCCGCCTGACAGAGGCCAACCGAATGCTGCTAGCACAGCTGAGGCGGATCGATCGGCAGACCTCGGCGACAACAGCTGACTGAGCGGTGACGCGCGTAGCCGGCCGTCCGGCTCTTTGGTGAGATTGCTGCGACCATCGACCATCAGTTCGTCGGACTTCATCGCGCTGATCCAGCGTACCTCGCCGCCTCGCTGCGCACTTGTAAAGGCGTGGGTGTCCGCTTTTGACGGCCGAACGGAAACGTCACTTAGGGTAAAGCATTCCGGCTCGTGACCGAAACGGCTCACCCAACAAAATTGAAACTGTTCCGATGTTTTGACCAATTGTTAGAACGCTCTATCTTAACTAGGTTTACAACAAAACAACAATCTTGCTGCGTTCCAATATCCGGAGTAATCGCGTGAAGGCACCTGCTCTCCTGATCCCAGAGGTCGATCACGGTGCTCGCTCAGATCGATCGGTCGCGACCGCTGTGTTCGCCCTGCTCGTAATCACTTCACTTCTCCCCACGCTGCTTACTTCCATTCCGGCGATGGTCGATTACCTCAACCACCTCGCCCGCATGTATCTTCTGAGCCAAATGAGCAGCATCGATGCCAATCCATATTATGAGGCGACCTGGGCCTTCTATCCCAATCTGGCGATGGACTTGGTGGTCCCGCCCATGGCGCGGCTGATCGGCGCCGAGAACGCGACGCGGCTGTTTCTTCTTTTCGGCCAGTTATTGATCATCGGCGGTGCGGTTGCGCTCGAATGGGCCGTGAAGCGGCGCGTTCACCTCGCCGGGTTCGCGGCGCTCTTGTTCCTTTACTGCCTCCCGTTCACGTGGGGGTTCGTCAACTTCGAATGCGCTCTCGGCATCGCGCTCTGGGGCATTGCCGCTTATCTGTTGGCAGCCGAGCAACCAACTCCGGTACGTTTCATCGCCAACACAGCTTTTGTGGTAGTGCTGTTTACCGCGCATTTCTTTGCTTTGGGCATCTATGGCGCGACGCTCGGATTCTATGAGTCCTGGCGCGCCTTTGACCGGAAGCTACCATACCGCGACGCCGCCCTCCGGTTCGTCACGCTCGCCATACCTGCCGTGGTGCTGTTGGTTGTCATGCGACTGACCGCCGGCTCTGTCGGAAGCGAGGGCACATTTTGGTCTTTTGACTACAAGCTGCTGTGGCCATTTTTCATCATGAACGGCTACAGCATGGCTATCTCAGGGGCGAGCGCGATCGTGCTGATGGTTGCGTTATATGTCGCCGCCAGGTCCGGCGCGCTAAAGCTGCAGCCTGCAGGGATCTGGATCGCAACTGGCTTCGCGCTCCTTTATCTTGCGATTCCGCCAAGGCTATTTGGCACGGCGTTCGCGGATATTCGGGTTCTTCCTGCGGCCGCTTTGATCCTTCCTGCCTTCTGCTCGCTGTCACTGCCGAGCGGACGATGGACGATGGCTGCGCTCGCCATTGTCGGGGGCATCACGCTAACCAATCTGGCGGTCGTGCTTGTGGTCTGGCAGTCCTATGGCGCAGACTATTCAGCGCTGATTCAGTCCTTTCAGAAGATTGATCGAGGTTCGAAGATACTAGTTGGGACCAGCGGAGAGGGCGATGATCCCCCTTTCAAGGACCTCAGTCAGTATCCAATGTACTATGCGCCGACCCTAGCGGTGCATTACGCCAATGCTTTCGTACCGAACGTATTCACCGAGGCCGGCAAGCAGCCGATTCAGGCACGGACCGAGGTCCGCCGTCTCGCCATCCCCTACGGTGGGCCTGTGCCGATAGGACTGCTGAGTGCAATTGCCGGAGGCCGGACGATGGCTTCCGACGACGCCGCCTTCATCCGCACTTGGAATCGAGATTACGACTATCTCTATCTGATTGGCACCGGCGTGGCGAACCCGCTGCCAGACATGCTGAAGGAATTGGATAGGTCCGCGCGCTTCGTTCTCTATAAGATCCGCCGCACACCTTAGACGATGACCAAGCGTCATCAGCTGTCGCGCGGCGAATAACGCGAAGTCGCGAAGGATGTTGGGGTGAGGGGGCAACCGACGACGCCGTTTGCAAGCGCAGCTGTATGACGAACCCTGTCGTTTTTGACAGGTGCGCGCCGTCCCGAGACGTGGGCATGATCGCGAGTTAAGGCGAGGGCCGCGGCTATGAGACGTTACTTCTTCCCGATTCTCCACAACGGAGAGACACAGGCGGACGATGTGGGGGAGCTATTTGGCTCTGCTGAACTAGCTGTCAAATATGGCGCCCGTGTCGCTCGGGATATCGCTAGCGATCCTGATTACGACCGTGGTGCGGGCACGGTCGTGATTGTGGCTGAGGCCTCCGGTGCTGAGATCGCGCGGCTAGATGAGCGAGCCAATCGGGCAGGACAACCAGTCTTTGGTCTTTTGCCAAGCAGCGGCGCTTAGGAGCCGTGTTTTTACGGGACGCCAATTGTGAAGCAGCTCACACCTGCGCGCCGCGATGGCTGCTATAACGCAGCCGCTAGGGGATTTTAGGGGCCTAGCATCAGGGCGCCGTTGGGACATCGTATTTCGAGCCCAGCGGCGTAGCTTTTTTGACGACCCCCTTAGATCGGCTTGCCTGGCCAGTATTTCGATTTAGTCGAAATCCAGTTACTGGCTTCCGCTTCCATTGCGAAGTCCCCAATGTGGGAGACTGGGCCAACCCCGGTTTTGACGGCAACGAACCAGCGACCGTTCTTTGTTTGGGGTTCAAAATAAGGGAACCACTTTTGGCCCCGCGCGACTTTGTCGGTTGGTGAGTCGCCGGTCATTTCTTTTTCAGCCCGATTTCGACCAGCCGGCGGATTGCCTCTGGCCTTGTCGGAGCGTCGTCTTGCTTCGCGATCCAATCATCAACCGCAGCCAGATCGTCGGGCTGCAGGCGAACGCCAACTAGCGTGCCTTTGCCGGTTGCGGGCGGCCCTCGCTTTTTCCGTGTTATCACGGGTTGGCGCTTCATAGAATCCGTGTTGGCTGACGCGCTCGATGACGCGATGCGCCCCGATTATGGCCCGTTCTTCGATTTCGTCCGCGCCAGCGGGATGCGGCTAAAGGAGTGCGTGACGCTGCGCTGGTCTGAGGTCGATTTCGGCACCAGGCAAATTGTCCGGCTCGGCAAGGGCGGGCGGCGCGTGGTGTTTCCGATCACGCCGGCCGTTCGCGAGATCCTGTTCCCGCTGCAGGGGCAGAACCCCGAGTTTTGCTTCACCTACCTTGCGGTCTACGGCAACAAGCGGCTGGGCCGGGTTAGAGGACAGCGCTACCCTCTGACCTACACGGGAGCCAAGACCGCCTGGCAGCGCCTCCGCACGAACTCAGGCATTGCCCGGTTTCACGACTTCCGGCACGACTTCGGAACTAAGTTGCTGCGCGAGAGCGGTAACCTCAAGCTGGTGCAAAAGGCGCTCAATCATCGGGACATCAAGAGCACGCTCCGCTACGCGCATGTGCTGGACGAGGATGTAGCTGTTGCTGTCGAGCGACTCGCGGAGTCCCGGAAAAAATCCCGGAATAAGATCCAGAAGGTAGCATTTGATTTTCTGCAGAAATTAGGAATCCGCGTCCCACATTCCAAATGTCGTTTGCGGCAACGCTCGGGCTGGTGGCGCTGGTGCAGGTGGGCATGCCGAACCTGTTCGCATCGCCCGACCATTCGGCGACCGCGCGGATTGCGATGTGGGGCGGCCGCGAGATCGCGATGCTGTTCCTGGCCTCGCTGATTGCGGGGCTTGCGACCACGCCTTATGCCGCCTTCCACTTCCACCGCGTCACGCCGTTCGGCGTGCTCGCCAATCTCGGCGCGATGCCGGTGGTATCGGCGCTGGTGATGCCCGCGGGGCTGTTGGGCTTGCTGGCAGCGCCGTTCGGCTCGACGGCGTGTTCTGGTGGCTGATGGGAATCGGCATCGACTGGATGGTCGCGGTCTCGCGCTGGGTGGCGTCGCTGCCGGGCGCGGTCGGCCGCATCCCGGCTTTCGGCATCGCGCCGCTGGTCGCGGCAAGCCTCGGGACCATCCTGATGGGCCTGTTGCGCACGCCCCTGCGCTGGTCCGGCGCGCTGGTGCTGCAGGCTTCGATCGCCTGGGGACTCTCTGCCCGGCAGCCCGATGTCCTGATTGCCGGTGACGGCCAGAGCATTGCGGTGCGGAGCAGGGACGGGCAGATGCATCTGATCAGGACGAGCAAGGACGCCTTTCTGCTCAAGGAATGGCTCGCGGCGGATGCCGATCCTCGCAACGCCGGCAACGCCGCACTCAGCGATGGCGCGTCGTGCGACGATTTGGGCTGCGTGACGCCGCTTGCCGACGGACGCCTGGTTGCGCTAGCGCTGCGCGTCGACGCGCTGGCTGATGATTGCAGTCGCGCTGCGCTGGTGGTCACCGCTCGGCCTGCGCCGCCGGATTGCGCGGCGATGGTGGTCGATCGGCAACGCCTCACCGCACAGGGCGCGCTGGCGCTGACGCAGCGCGGCGACGGCTTTGCGGTTCAAGCGGTGAGGGCGCGAGGCACGAGCCGCCCATGGTCGCCGGCCGTCGCAGGCGAGGGTGATTTCGACACGAGCCTTGCGCCGAAGACGGCCGCGCCCCGCAGCAAGGACGCAACACCATCGGAGGCCGACTTGCAGGCCGAGGATTGAGCGGAACGGCTACAGATACCAGGCCAACAGGGCTTCGAGTCCAGCATTGCCGATGACCGGCAGCGCCACCATCCGGCTCAGCCCCGATACGCGAGCTTCCGAGGCCGCGATCGAGGCGTCATGCGAGAGATCGTCGTTGAGCGCGGGCATGCCGGTTGCCCAGGCTCCGCCGATGCTTCCTTCGCCTCTGACGATGGATTTCGTCGCATAGAGCGCGGCAAGGTCGGTCTGCGCACTGCAATCGCCGGCCCGAAAGACCAGCGCCGAACGGGCCGCGTCCGGCACCCAGATCTCGAAGCGCCGCGCAATCGGCGTGGCCTGCGCGGAAAGGAATGTCAGGACCCAGGTGTGGTCGGCGCCGGTCCGGTAGGGCACGCCGACGCCCAGGTTGATTCCGACCTTGGCGGCGTCCTCCCAGCGCAGGAAGCTTTTGGCGTCGTGCAGGTCCTTGATGATCAGCGGTGCGCCCGCTTTCCAGGTGCGTCCGGGCAGGCCGAAGCCGCGTGGAAATTTGGTGTGGCGCGAGTTGAACTCGAACATGTCCGCGGCGCCATAATAGCCGTCGACGAGCCCCATCTCGTGGGAGACGTCCGGATCGTTGTGCCAGAGCTCGATCGCGCCGACATGCGCCTCGTCGTCGCCGCAGAACAGCACCATGACGGCTTGCAAAAATTCGCCGGCAAACACCGGCACCGCCACGCCGCAGGTCAGCCCCGCCGCGATGGCCTGATCGGTCCGCTTGAAATACGAGTTGGCGAATTTGGTGAGGATCACGGGGTGGCCGCTGGACCAGGCCTTGCCTGGTAGGCCCTCGTCATATCCGAAGCGCAAGTTTTCGCTTACGGCCCTGAACGCGCACAGGCCTTCGCTGTAGAGGCCGCCGCCGAATTCCAGCCGCATGCGCGTCTGGTCAGGCACCCAGAGTTCAACGACGCGAATGAAGGTCTTCATCGAGCGTGCCCGCCGCCTCAAGCTGCATCAGCATCGGCCATTTGGCCACGGAGCGGGCGTTCAAAATTCAGGCAGGGCGGCCCAAACTTCGTGCGACGTGTACGGGCGGCAGGAGCCGCCCATCTGAATTCGAGGGCCGCAAAACACTCCATCTCGCCGGCCTCGGCCGGCGATGGCAATTTCAATCCTGGCCTCGACCTTGCGGCCGGGGACGGCAGTGTCAGCCGATCGGCAAGCGGGTGACGGTCGGCTGCCTGTCGGCGATGATCTGCGGCTTGTGCTCGCGTTCGCCGACCGGCTGGCTCACCGGCAGCTGCAGCACGGTTGCGCGCTGGCCTTCGACGAGTTGCGTGACCAACACGTATTTGCCGTCGGGAAATTCGATCGCGTCGTGGTGGCGATCGGGAATGTGCGAATCGATCTTGCCGAACTTTCCGACGCGCGAGTTGACGGTACGCGTCCAGATCCAGCGATTGTCGTAGCGGACGTTGTCGGCGAAGGCGAGCTCCGTTCCCGGCAGCAGGCAGACCGCGACGGAGAGATCGGCTTCGGAGGCGAAGCCGCGCGTCGAGGTGCCGCGGAAGGTTGTCGTGACGATCGTCTCGCCGACTTCGGCCGGGCGCGTCGCGACGGCATGCAGGCTGTAGTCACACATCGGGTGCTCCTCATTCGAAGATAGCAACCCGCGCCTCTTCTGAGGCGCAGGCCTCTATCAGAGTGGAAAGTACATAAGCATCTGCTCGGTTGTAGGCAAATCTGCGGCTCGCCGCCGCAGGCTGCGATCACATTATCTTTCCCGAATCCAGTAGGAACAAAGCCTGCGTCCGTGCATTTTGCGCGGACTCGAACGTCAGCGGCCCGCTGGTGCAGACCAGCCGGAATACGGCCAATTCGGCTGCGACGTTTGTTCGACCGCGCTGTGGGCATTGCGGAATTGCGTGCTCACCGCTGTCTCCTTGCGGGCATGATGATGCGACTGTGCGGCGACGGCTTGCGAAGCGGCGCCCCGATCAAAGCGGTCATGAGCATACTCAGAATGATCTTGCGCATGGTTGTCTCCTCGGTCTCACAAGGCCGCGAAGCGATGACTGCTTCGTGCGGCGTGCCGAGGATGTAGCGCTGGAGGGGTGGCCGGATCATCTGTGCAGAACCAGAGAGACCATCCAGCCGGAGCGGACAATCCGTCCGCTCCAATGGGTATCGCGTGACCGTCGGGTACGCTCAGTATTTCCGGTACAGCCCGATCAGCTTGCCCTGAATCTTGACCCGGTTCGGCGGCAGGATGCGCACCTCATAAGCCGCGTTGGCGGGCTCGAGCGCGATCGAGGCGCCACGGCGGCGGAAGCGCTTCAGCGTTGCTTCCTCCTCGTCGATCAGCGCGACGACGATGTCGCCGGTATCGGCAGTCTCGTTGCGCTGGATCAGCGCCATGTCGCCGTCGAGGATGCCAGCCTCGACCATCGAATCGCCGCGCACTTCGAGCGCGTAATGTTCGCCTGAACCGAGCATGTCGGGCGGTACGCTGATTGTGTGGCTGCGGGTCTGCAACGCCTCGATCGGCGTACCGGCCGCGATGCGGCCCATCACCGGCACGGCAACGGGGCGTTCACCGTCGTCCGTAGACGCGCTGGAGCTCGCGCGCACCTTGCCGAGATTGCCTTCGATGACGCTCGGCGTGAAACCGCGGCGGGTGCCGGCGGCGGCCTGGAGCTCGGGCAGCTTGATCACCTCGATGGCACGGGCGCGGTTGGGCAGACGCCGGATGAAACCGCGCTCCTCGAGCGCGGTGATCAGGCGATGGATACCCGACTTCGAGCGCAGATCGAGCGCGTCCTTCATCTCGTCGAAAGAGGGCGGCACGCCGCTTTCCTTCAAACGTTCGCTGATGAACCGCAGAAGCTCGTATTGTTTGCGCGTTAACATCTCGACCAAATCCCCCGGTTGATGTCGTTCGATTCCGAGACGGCGAATTCAGCGGCGAGCCGCTAGATGCTCGAAACAAATCATGAACGGACACTATATGTTCGATATGTGTTCCGCAACTGCTTAATTTACCGTGAACGCGACAAAGTTATGGAAACGCGTGCGGTCGGCGCGTTCAAGCCGGCAGCCGCAGCACTTCGCAAGGCATGCCCGCCTCGGCCTTCGGCGCGAACGGCGCGCGCACGAGAAGTGCCTGCGCCGCAGCCAGATTCGCAAGCAGCGAAGAATCCTGATGGTTGACGGGAAGGGCGACCAGCGCTCCGTCCTCCCGCACCTCCAGATGCGCGCGAAGATAATCCTCGCGCGCATCGTTGGAACCGACATCGCGGCCGAGCACGGCGCGCTCGCGGCGGTGATGAATCACTGAGCCGCCAGACAGCGCGCGAATCAGCGGAACCAGGAACAGGAACGCGCAAACGTAGGATGACACGGGATTGCCGGGCAGGCCGATCACGCGCATCGCGCCGAGCCGTCCGTGCATCATCGGCTTGCCCGGCCGCATCGCGATCTTCCAGAAAGCCATGGAGATGCCCTCGGCCTCCAGCGCCGGCTTGACCAGGTCGTGGTCGCCGACAGATGCGCCGCCCGTCGTGATCAGGATGTCTGCGCCGCTGTCGCGGGCGCGGCGGATGCCGGAGGTGGTGGCGTCCAGGGTATCCGCGGCAATTCCAAGGTCGATGGTTTCAGCGCCTTCGCTGCGCGCTAGCGCGTGCAGGGCGAAGCCGTTGGAATAAACGATCTGTCCGGGGCCGGGTGCGGTTCCCGGCATCACCAGCTCGTCGCCGGTCGCGAGAATCGCAATCTTCGGACGGCGGCGGACCGGAAGGGAGGGCTGATTCATGCCGGCGGCGAGCGCCAGATCTCGTTCGGTAAGGCGGGTGCCCGTCCGCAGCAACACGTCGCCCTCGCGAAAATCGACGCCGGCGGGGCGGATGTGACGCCCCACGATTGCGGCTTCCTTGATCGTGATGCGCTTGCCATCCGCGCCCGTATCCTCCTGGATCACGACGGCATCAGCGCCATCGGGAACGACGCCGCCGGTGAAGATTCGCACCGCTTCGCCTGCCCCGACCGTTCCCGCAAACGGGCGGCCCGCGGCGACCTCGCCGATCAGGTGGAGTTCTGCATCGATCTTTGCCGCATCGGCTGTCCGCACGGCATATCCGTCCATCGCCGACATCGCCTGCGGCGGCTGCGTACGCCGCGCCGCGACGTCGCGCGCGAGCACGCGATGGAAGGCATCGGCGAGAGGGATCACCTCTTCGGCCAGAGGCTCTGTCCCCGCCAGCACCGCTGCGAGCGCGTCAGAAACCGGCATCAAGACCACGGGGAAAACTCCTGCAGGGCACGGTCGGACGAAGAACGGCGAAGTTCTAGCCGAGCGCGAGCGCAGAGGCAAAACGACGGCGAGGCAGGATGAATCATCGTGCCTGACTTTGCCCGGTAAGAGTAGCCGTCAGGTCCGGCGCGGCATGATCCAGACGACGAGAACGACGGGGACCAGCGTGGCCATGGCAAGGACGAGAACGACCAGAGCCACGGCCAGCATCGATCAACTCCCTGTAGGCCCGTTGGAACGGACGTCAGGAGCTTGGAGACCCTGATCCTTGTCGGGCAGCGGATCCGCCTGAGACTTCAGATCGGCGGCCTTACTGATCAGCTTGGCCGAGAGCTCCGAGTCCGAGGTGGTTCTGGCGAATTCAAGAAGGAGAGAGGCCTGCTTGGTAAGGTAGGTCTTGCCCAACACGATGATGTGTCCGTCCGTAGAAATACCGACGGACTCAATAGTCCGGAGGCGGGGCTTCCGTTCCCGGAACTCCGTATAAAATTGCGCAAAATGATTTGGTTCCTCATTTGGGACAATTTGGTTCCGGGGAACCGGGTTCCCGATCAGATCCCCAAGGCCCTGAGCGCCTCTCCGACGTCGCCGGGCGGACATGACGTGTACCGCGGTCAATCCGCGTGCCCGCGCTCCCTCGACGTTTTCGGCGAGATCATCGAAGAACACAATGCGCTTTGCCGGCACGCCGATCGCAGCCACGACATGGTCGAAGGCTTCGGCATCGGGTTTGCGCAGGCCGATGCTGGACGACAGGTAGACCTCGCGGAAATGGCCGAGCAGATCGGCATATTCCTTCGAGAAGTAGTCGACATGCGGACGGTTGGTGTTGGAGAAGGCGTAGAGCGGCATCTGCGTGGCCGCGCGCGGCAACAGCTCTGCGATATCGGGCATCTCTCCTGCGAAGATCGCGTTCCAGCCCTCCAGGAACTGTGCGTCCGAAATGCCGATTCCGAGCGAAGCGCGCAGCGAGGCGAAATACTCCGCATCGCTGATCCTGCCGACCTCGTGCAACCGGTAGGCCTCGTCACGCACATAGCGCGCGACGATGGCCTCCGGCTGGCAGCCGGCATGTCCAGCCCAGCAGGCGATCGCCTTGGAGAAATCGATGTCGAGCACGACGCGCCCGAGGTCGAACAGAAGCGCATCCGCGCTGCCGGGAGAGAGTGGGGTCATTGCATCCTTTCGGGTCAGTAGCGATACGGCTCGACGTCGAACAGCGGGAACGCGCCGAACACGCTCGGTGCATTGGTGGCGGCCGCCGGGTGCAGGCAGGACTTGTTGATCTCGGCGAACGAGGTGGCCCCCAACAGGCCGAGGCAGCGTAGCACCTCATCCTCCAGCAGCTCCAGCATCCGCGTCACGCCGGCTTCACCGGCTGCTGCAAGTGCCCAGCATTGCAGCCGGCCGATGCCGACGAGGTCGGCGCCCGCCGCGATCGCCTTGACAATGTCGGTGCCACGACAGAAGCCGCCGTCGACCATGATCCTGGCGCGGCCCTTCACGGCCTCGACGATTTCGGGCAGCACATGCATGGCGCCGCGGCCGTGATCGAGCTGGCGGCCGCCATGGTTGGAGACATAGATCCACTCGACGCCATGATCGACCGCGATCTGCGCGTCCTCGGCGGTCGCGATGCCCTTGAGGATCAGCGGAATCCTGAACTTGTCCTTGATCATCTTCACGGTCCGCCACTCCAGACCCTTCTGGAAGTCGCCGCCGGTGGCGCGCAGCCGGCTCTCGCGAACGTAACGCTTGGCGATGTCGCGTTCACGACGGCTGTAATGGGCGGTGTCGACGGTCAGGCAGAAGCCGGCGTAGCTGTGCTTCACGGCGCGGCTGACGACATCCGCGACGAAATCGTCGTCGCCGCGGACATAGAGCTGGAACAAGCGCAGCGCATCAGGCGCGGCTTCGGCGGTGTTCTCGAGGCCGGGCTCGGAGACCGAGCTCAGCATGTGCGCCGCGCCAAAGGCGCCGGCGCCGCGTGCCACGCTGGCGGCGCCTTGGGGATCGAAGATTTCGAGCGCGCCGACAGGGGCCAGCACCACCGGAAGGCGCAGCTTGCGGCCGAACTGCTCGACGGAGCCGTCGACGTTGCGGACGTCGCGCAGCACGCGCGGCCGGAAGGCGATCTCGTCCAGCGCCATGCGGTTGCGGCGCATCGTGGTTTCGGTCTCGGCGGCCCCGACGATATAGTCCCAGGCGTTCTGGTTGAGGTTGGAGCGCGCCTTTCGAATGAGTTCGTGCAGGTTCTGGAACAGCTCATTGCTGGCGCCGAGTTCGACGTTCCGTTGCGGCCGGATCCCTTCGTTCATTGTTGTCCTCCCGAGAATTTGAAGCCTTATGCCATCGCCTATCCCGTCCGGGGCTCCAAAACTATCCTAAAATCGCATGGCTGTGAGGCGTGGGCCGGCCGGCCAATTCCGGCGTGCAAGAGGCGGTCCTCGAACGTTGCCAAAAGTTTAGGTCGGGGCGAAGGGATTTTTGCGGCGTACCCGCCGGGCGGGCTCGCCGGCCTTGAAGAAACCGGAATGGTATTGTGAGAAACGGGCTGGATCGCCATTTGCATGGCGGCTCCCAAGCTCCAACAGAACCGCTAAGCAAAAAGGCCAGTCCACCCATGCGGAAAACCCTGCTGTTCCCACTGGGCGCGCTCACCGGCGCGTGTCTGACCCTCCTCGTATCCGGTCCGCATGGCGGACTCTGGGCGGCACGGGCGGCAGTGAGCGCGAACGACGCCTATTCACAGCTCAATTTGTTCGGTGAAGTGTTCGAGCGCGTGAAAGCGACCTATGTCGAGAAGCCCGACAATTCCAAGCTGATCGAAGGCGCGATTACGGGCATGGTGACCTCTCTCGATCCGCATTCGCGCTACATGAACGACAAGGCCTGGACCGAGATGCAGGAGACCACCTCCGGCGAATTCGGCGGGCTCGGCATCGAAGTCACCATGGAGGAGGGCCTGGTCAAGGTCGTTTCGCCGATCGACGACACGCCGGCGTCCAAGGCCGGCATCATGTCCGGCGACCTGATCAGCAAGATCGACGGCGACGCCGTGCAGGGCATGACGCTCGAGCAGGCCGTCAACAAGATGAAGGGGCCGGTCGATACCAAGACCAAGCTCACCATCGTGCGCAAGGGCGCCGATGCCCCGCTCGACATCGCGATCACGCGCGAGATCATCCATGTGCGCCCGGTGCGCTTTCACGTCGAGAACGGCGACATCGGCTATATCCGCGTCACCTCGTTCAACGAGCAGACCACCGACGGTCTGAAGAAGGCGATCGCGGCGATCGCCAAGGAGGTCCCGCCGGAGAAGCTCGCGGGCTACGTGATGGATCTGCGCAACAATCCGGGCGGACTGCTCGACCAGGCGGTGTCGGTGTCGAGTGCGTTCCTGCAGCGTGGCGAGGTCGTGTCGACGCGCGGCCGCAATCCGGAAGAGACGCAGCGCTTCACCGCGCATGGCGGCGATCTCGCCAAGGGCAAGCCGCTGATCGTGCTGGTCAACGGCGGCTCGGCCTCGGCCTCCGAAATCGTGGCCGGCGCGCTGCACGACCACAAGCGTGCGACGCTGATCGGCACGCGCTCGTTCGGCAAGGGCTCGGTGCAGACGATTATTCCGCTCGGCGCGGGCAGTGGCGCGCTGGCGCTGACCACGGCGCGTTACTACACGCCGTCGGGCCGCTCGATCCAGGCCCAGGGCATCGCCCCCGACATCGAGATCCTCCAGGACGTACCGGCGGAGCTGAAAGGCCGCGTCGACACCATGGGCGAAGCCTCGATGCGCGGTCATCTCTCGGCTCCCGACGGCAGCGAGCAGACGGGCTCGCAGTCCTACGTCCCGCCGGAAGAAAAGGACGACAAGGCCCTGCATGCGGCCTACGACTTCCTGCACGGCGTCACCGTGAATGCCGCGGCCGCAAAGCCGGCGCCGAAGGCGCTGCCGAACTAGCCCACTCCTGAAACGTCGCCCGAGGGTGGAAGGCCACCCTCGGGCCCAAGGCTCACCCGCCGCCCCCCGCCGGGGCTTCTTATTGTCTGCATGGTTGACCGCGCCCATCAGAACCGCGATTTTTGCGCCGGAAAGTAGCTAGCCTGCCTCGCGGCGGCGGAGCTCGGTGTCGCCGCGCTTGGCAAGTTGGCTGCGATGGGTCGCGAACAGCTCCAGCACCTTGTCGGCTGGCTTGGCCGCGCTGAACAGATAGCCCTGCATCTCCGAGCAGCCGAGCGCGCGCAACAGGCGCTGCTGCTCCTCGGTCTCGACGCCTTCGGCCGTGGTGGTCATGCGGCGGGCGCTGGCGAGGTTGACCACGGCCTGCACGATGCTGGCGGAGCCGTCGGGGCCGGCGATGTCGTTGACGAAGCAGCGGTCGATCTTGATCTTGTCGAATGGGAAGCGGTGCAGATAGCTCAGCGACGAGTAGCCGGTGCCGAAATCGTCGAGCGCGATGCGCACGCCGATCGCGCGGAGCTGATGCAGGATCGCCAGCGCGGTATCGTCGTCGCGGATCAGGACCGCCTCGGTGATCTCAAGCTCGAGCCGGCTTGCCGGAAAATTGGAGGCGGCGAGCGCCGCCACGATCTTCAGCGCCAGCGTGCCGCTCTTGAACTGCACCGGCGAGATGTTGACGGCGAGGCGGATGTCGTCGGGCCAGTTCGCGGCATCCCGGCAGGCGGTGGCCAGTACCCATTCGCCGATCTCGTTGATCAGGCCCGTGTCTTCCGCGATCGGGATGAACTCGGCCGGCGAAACCGTCCCGCGCTCGGGATGGCGCCAGCGTACCAGTGCCTCGCAGCCGGTGATGCGATCGTCCTTCAGGCTGAGGCAGGGCTGATAGTAGACTTCGAGGCCGCCATGGGCGATGGCGTAGCGCAGGTCGGTCTCAAGCTGCCGCCGCTCGCGGACCTTGGCGTCCATCTCCGGTTCGAAGAAGCGATAGGTGCGCCGTCCGGCGGACTTGGCGGCGTACATCGCCATGTCAGCGTTCTTCAGGATCTGGTCCAGCGCCGTCCCGTGTCGCGGCGCCAGCGCGATGCCGATGCTGGCGTCGGTGGTGAGATGATGGCCCATGCAGTCGAACGGGGTGCGGATGGCTTCGAAGACCCGCGCGACCAGGTCGGTGACCTGATCGGCAGACGTCACCGGGCTCTGCACGATGGCGAACTCGTCGCCGCCGAGCCGCGCCACGAAATCCGTCGGACCGGCACAGCGGTTGAGGCTCGACGCAATTGACTTCAGGAGCTCGTCGCCGACGAGATGCCCCAAGGCGTCATTGACGCCCTTGAATTCGTCGATGTCGATACAGTGCACCGCGAGCTCCTCGCCGTGGACGGTGCCCGCCAGCGCCCCGCGCAGATGCTCGTGGAACATGGTGCGGTTGGGCAGGTCGGTGAGCGCGTCGTAATGGGCGAGGTGGGCGATGCGCTCCTCGGTGCGCCGCCGCTCGGTGATGTCCTCGTGCGTCGCCACCCAGCCGCCGTCGGCGAGCGGTTCGTTGGCGATCTGGATGGAGCGGCCGTCGGCGGTATCGACCACCATGGAATTGCGCACATGGACGTCGCGCAGCACGCGCGCGACATACTGGTCGACGTTGCCGGTGAAGGAGCCCGTCGCCTTGCGATGCGCGATGATGTCGTGGAAGCTGCAACCAGGCTTCACGATTTCGGCCGACAGGCTGTACATCTCGACGTAGCGCTGGTTGCATACGACGAGCCGCCGCGAGGCGTCGAACAGCAGCAGGCCCTGCGTCATATTGTTGACGGCGCGGTCGAGGCGCTGCTTCTCCAGCGTCAGCCGTTTCCGGGAGGCGCGGTGTTGTTCGAGCAGCTTGCGCACGATCGCGATCAGCACGCCGGCGATGGCGAGCGCGGATGCGCCGGCGACCGAGATCAAAATGCCGATCTGCTCGCGCCAGTCGGTCAGCGCGGCCGCGCGCGTCGTGGTGGCCATCATCAGGATCGGGAAGTGGGGCAGGGCCCGCGCAGAAATCAGTCGGTCGTCGCCGTCGACCGGACTGATGAAGCGTCCGGCGAAGTGATCGAGCCCGAAGACCCTCTGCTGCGCGAACCCTCCGGTCTTGAAGTTCCGCCCCATCAATTCATCCGTGTGGGGATAGCGGGCGAGAAGCGTACCGTCCCGATGCAGCATCGAGATCGTGGCGCCTTCGCCGAGCACGGCGGACTCGAAGAATTTCTCGAAATTGGCCGGCTCGATGCCGCGCCCGACGACGCCCAGGAACTCGCCGTTCGGTCCGACGATCTTGCGGACGATGAGGATGGTCCAGGCGCCGGAGATGCGGCTGTGCAGCGGCTCGATCAGGACATCGGGTGAATGGGGATCGTATCGGAAGGTGCGGAAATAGGCGCGATCGGCAACGTTGACCTTGGGTGCCGGCCATGCCGTCGACGAATTGATCAAATTGCCGTCGGCATCGATGATGTTGACACCGCCAATGTAGGGCAACGCCTCGATCTTCGAGCGCAGCATCCGGTGAACGTCCTGGCCGGAGAGACCCTTGCGATAGTCCATCGCGCTCGCAATGCCGGTCGCGCGCACGTAGTCGAAGAAGTCCCTTTGGATGACGGCGAAATCCTGCAATTGCTGATCGAAATGATGGGCGAGCAGCAACACGGTGTTATCGAGCTCGCGGCCCGAATTGCGTAGCGCACGCTCGCGGAAATTCTGCGCCATCAGCGTCGCGCCGACGGCGATCGCCGCGATCAGGAATATCCCGCCCACGACCAGCCAGCGGATTGGTCCGCTGCGCACGAGCGCGGCCTGGTCGAAAAGGCGACTGCAGAATTTCGTCATTGGTTTCGATCGCTGTCGTGCACACGCCAGGGTCAATTCTTGGCCCGGAAACATCCGTTGGTTTACGGGAACGGTATGGAGGCGAAGTTAGGAAGCGCGGTTAATTCAGCATGAATAGACCCGCGCAAATGCGAGTGATGCACGAGACGGAGACGTGCAGAAACTGCCGCAAATGTTCGCTACCGCCTAACCTGCCGGCGATGCTCCCCGCCGGCACGCAAGGCACCAAGTTCCGATCGATCAGCGTCTCGCTGCGCCAACCGTTCCCCGGCCGCCCGGCGCCAGGACCGCCGCCACGATCAACGCCGCGAGGACGTTCGCGGTGGCGCTGATCAGGATCGGTACCGTGTAGCTGTGCATGAGGTCGTACGCGAATCCGGCAGCGCTGGGTCCGATCAGCGTCCCGAACGCAACGCTGGTATAGAGAATACCGATGATCCCGCTGACGTTGCGTCCACCAAAATAGTCCATGACGACGGCGGGGAGGACCGCGACCCAGCCGCCGTAGAACGCGCCGTAAACGAAGGCAAAGGCCGCAAGGGCCCATACATTGACCGACACCGCCCAGATCGCAAGCGCCACCGCCATGCCCGCAAACATCAGCAGCAGGGCCGAGGTTCGGCCCATGCGATCGGCAAGCCCGCCGAGCAGGAACCGGCCGGCGGTGCTGCCGATGCCGATCACGCCGAGCAGCAGCACTGCGGTTGTCGGTGCCACGCCGTGGTCGCTGGCATAAGGGACGAGATGCACGAACGGCACGAACACGCCGAATGCGCAGATCAAGCAGGCGACGTAGAGCGCGACGAAATTACGCGAGCGCACCGCCTCGGCAATAGATGCGCCGGCCGCGCGGCTCGAGCCCGTCGCCAGCGCCTGATCGCCGTCGGGGCCGAGGCCGCGATCGCGAGGATCGTTTTCGATGAGCAGCGCCAGGACGCCGCCAATGGCCGCCGCCAGCAGCCCTAGCGCCAGATAGGCGCCGCGCCAGCCCAGCATCTCGATGAGGAGTGTCGCGAGCGGCGGCATCGCCAACGTGCCGACGCCGATCCCGCTGACCGCAAGGCCGGAGGCAAAGCCGCGCCGGCGCACGAACCAGCGCTGCACCGCGCCGATCGCCGGCACGTAGGCGCAGCCGACCCCGACCCCGACCCCAAGCCCGTAGGCGAGATAGACCTCGGCGAGACTGCGCGCGAAGCCAGCGGCGGCGAGACCAAGACCGGTGAGCAGCATGCCGATCACGGCAAACACGCGCGAACCGAAGCGGTCGGCAAGCGGGCCGCTGATGATGCCGAGGCCAAAATAGAGAAAGCCGGCGAGCGAGAACACCAGCGAGACTGAGCCGCGCGAGACGCCGAACTCGAGCTGTAGCGGCTTGAGGAATGCACTGAAGGTGTAGGCGCAGCCGAAGCCGACAAGCGTGACCGCGAACGCACCAGCGGCAACGAACCAGCCGCGAAAAATGCTCCGATGAGCCAATGTGGATTGAATGGTCAATGTTACCTCCGCCAAGTGAGGGCAGGATGGCGGCAATGCCATGACGTGACGCGCTGGAACGCCGCGCCGGCGCGCACGAGCATGGCCTCGTCGAGATGAGCAGCGACGAGCTGGAACGCGATCGGCAATCCGTCCGCCGATGCTCCGCCCGGCAGTGTGATCGTGGGATGACCGGTCATGTCGAACGTGCAGGTGTAGCGCTGCATTTTCGCGATCAGGTCCGGCTGCTCGCCGAGCGTTCGGATCATCGCGAGCGTCACAGGCGGAAATGGGTGCACCGGAATCAGCAGCAGGTCGATGGTTTCGAACAGCGCAGTCACCTGCCCGCGCAGCGCCAGCCGCCGCAGCAGGATCTTTTGATAATCGAGAGCAGAGAGCGCGCGACCGGCCTCGATGACCGAGGTGAGGATTGGGCCATACTCGTCCTTGCGGGCGGGATAGGTCGCCTCGTGCGCGACGGCAGCTTCCACCGCACAATTCGGCGTCCAATCGGCGATCGCCTGCATCACGTCGGGAAATTGGACATCGACGATGTCAGCGCCAAGTGCGCGGAAAGTATCGACGGCGTTAGTCAATACACGCTGCGTCGCAACGTCCACGTCGTCGCTGTTCCAGGCTGCGTCGACGCCGATCCGCAAGCCCCGCACGTCCTGTTTGGCCTCGGCCAAATAGTCGGGCAGGGGATCGACCAACGAGGTCGGATCGTTCGGGTCGTGTCCAGCGATGACGCCGAGCAGCGCGGCGACGTCGGCAGCGCTGCGGCCGATCGGTCCGGCATGGTCGAGGCTCGCCGCCAGCTCGAACATGCCGTGGCGGCTGATGCGGCCCCAGCTTGGCTTCAGCCCGGTCAGTCCGTTGGCGGCGCAGGGCCAGCGGATCGAGCCGCCACTGTCGGAGCCGAGCGAACCGAAGCAAAGTCCGGCGGCCGTCGCGACCGCAGGGCCGCTGGATGAAATGCCCGGCCAATAATCCGCATTCCACGGATTCTTCGGCGGAGTTACGAACGGATGGTGATCGGAATATGCGCCTTCCGTAAGCTGCAGCTTGCCGAGCACAACGGCGCCTGCGTCCTTGAGCCGTCGCACGACGGTTGCGTCCTCGCTGGGACGAAAATCGCGATGCAGCGTGGTGCCGGCCGCCGTCGGAATGCCCTTGGTCCAGAACAGATCCTTCAGCGCAATCGGCACGCCATGCAGTGGCCCTCGATACCGGCCATGGGCTATTTCGGCGTCCGCGGTCTTCGCGTCGGCGATGGCCGTCTCCGCCGTCACGTGAACATAGGCGTCGAGTTCAGGGTCGTGCGTACCGATGCGGTCGAGCTGCGCACGCGTCACATCCAGCGCGGAAACTGCGCGCGCTTTGAGGAGTGCAGCGAGCTCTGTAAGTTCGAGATAGTGCAGGGCATCAGCCACGACTCGCGATCTCCGTCTTGTTATTGCGATGATCACTCGATAAGAATTTCAACACCAGTATAAATGATATACTGGTGTCAATCCTGTCAACCAGTAAATAAACGTGTCTTACTGGTGTTCCAATCTTTGGTGTTCCGATGTCGAAAGAGTCGCGCAAATTCAAAGTTCCCGATGAGCTGGCGAACGTCTACGACTTCGCCAACACACTCGATCTTCGCCGTTTCTTGCAATACGGCGTAGAGCACCCGCAGGGCGACGAGCTCGCCGGGCCGAAGCAGCTTGCGGACTGGATGCAGGAACGCGGGCTCGATACTGGGGCCGGTCGTGTCACACTCCCGATGTTCGAGACCGCGCTGCGGCTGCGCGAGGCGCTACGCGCCTATCTGCAGTGCGAGCCGGCCGAGCGGCGTCGGAACGAGGATGTGCTCGGCGCGCTCGATGACGCGCTGGCGCCGTTTCCGTTACGGGTGGAGGCGCGTGCCGGGCGGGGCGCGATATTGTCGGCGGCACGCGAGGATGCGCTCGCAGGCCTGTCGGCCATCGCGGTCGAGCTGCACGATGCAACGCTTATGGGGACGTTGGACCGGCTGAAGATGTGCGCATCTGAGGAATGCCGCCGGGTGTTCTTCGACCGGTCGAAACCATCGACGCGGCGATGGTGCATGTCAACGCTGTGCGGCAATCGGATGAAGACGCGCGCTTACCGCGAGCGTCAGCGCCAGGCGAGATAATCGGGGCCCGCGCTCAGGCGCGGTAATGGCCTGACTTGCCGCCGAGCTTCTCGACGAGATGGATGCCTTCGATGCGCACGCCGCGCTCGACCGCCTTGATCATGTCGTAGATGGTGAGGCAGGCAACCGACACTGCGGTGAGCGCCTCCATCTCGACGCCAGTGGGACCCGTCACCTTCACGCTGGCGCGGACGTGGCAGCCCGGCAACTTTGCGTCGGGCTCGATGTCGACCGTCACCTTCGACAGCGCCAGCGGATGGCAGAGCGGAATGAGTTCGGAGGTGCGCTTGGCCGCCATGATGCCGGCGATCCGCGCGGTGCCGAGCACGTCGCCCTTCTTGGCATTGCCGGAGACGATCAGATCGAGCGTCGCCTTGCTCATGATGACGCGCCCTTCCGCGACCGCGAGCCGTTGGCTCGCGGGCTTGTCCGACACGTCCACCATCCGCGCCTCGCCGGAGGCGCCGATGTGGGTGAGGGCGGGGCGGGCCTTGGTCTTGGAAGACTTCGTCCTGGCGGGCTTCGTCTCGGACGGCTTGCGCGCCATGTCAGCGCGTACCTGTCGCACGCGACGCGTTCTCGCGCGCGAGCAGCGTGCGGGTCGCCGCGGTCACGTCGTCTTGCCGCATCAGGCTTTCGCCGACCAGGAAAGTCGACATGCCGACACGTTCGAGCCGGGTGAGGTCTGCCGGCGTGAAGATGCCGCTCTCGCCGACCATCAGCCGCTCTTGCGGGATCAGCGGCGCCAGTACCTCGCTGGTCGCAAGCGTGGTCTCGAAGGTGCGCAGGTTGCGGTTGTTGACGCCGATCATCGGCGAACGCAGCTTCAGCGCGCGATCGAGCTCGGCGCGGTCGTGGATCTCGATCAGCACATCCATGCCGTGAGCGAGGGCGGCGTCTTCGAGATCCTTGGCTGTGGCATCGTCGAGCGCGGCCATAATAATGAGGATGCAATCGGCGCCATGCGCGCGCGCCTCGACCACTTGGTAGGTGTCGAACATGAAATCCTTGCGCAGCACCGGCAGTGATGTCGCCGCGCGCGCCGCCACCATGAAATCCAGATGGCCCTGGAACGAAGGCGTATCGGTCAGTATCGACAGACAGGCAGCGCCGCCGGCCTCATAGGCCCTGGCGAGCAGCGGTGGATCGAAATCAGCACGGATCAGCCCCTTCGACGGCGAAGCCTTCTTCACCTCCGCGATCAGCGCATAGTCACCGTTCGCGTGCTTGGCCCTGATCGCGCGCACGAAGCCGCGCGATGCACCCTGCGCCTGGGCCTTCGCCTCGACAGACGACAGCGGCTGCGCGCGCTTGGCGGCTGCGATCTCCTCGCGCTTGTACGCTTCGATCCTGGTCAGGATATCCGACATGTGAAACTCAGCCGTTGGAGACCGCGATCAGATGCTTCAGCCGTGCGCTCGCGGCGCCGCTGTCGAGCGACTTGGCGCCAATCGCAACGCCTTCCTTGAGGTCCTTGGCACGTCCGGCCACGACCAGCGCGGCGGCGGCGTTGATCAGCGCGACGTCGCGGTAGGGGCTCGGCATGCCGTCGAGCACGCTTTGCAGCGCGGTCGCGTTGGCGTCGGCGTCGCCGCCCTTGAGCGCCCCCGCGTCGCAGCGCGACAAACCAGCATCCTCCGGCGTCACCTCGAAATTCCTGACCTCGCCATTGTGGAGCGCAGAGACGAAGGTCGGGCCTGTGAGGGTGATCTCGTCGAGACCGTCGGAGCCATGCACGACCCAGGCGGATTCCGAGCCGAGGTTCTTCAGCACCTGCGCCAGCGGTTGCACCCATTGCCGCGAAAACACGCCGACCATCTGCCGCTTGACGCCGGCAGGGTTGGAAAGCGGTCCGAGCAGATTGAAGATTGTGCGCGTGGCAAGCTCGACCCGGGTCGGGCCGACGTTCTTCATGGCAGGATGATGCGCGGGGGCGAACATGAAGCCAATGCCGCATTCGCGCACGCACAGCCCGACCTGCTCGGGTCTCAGGTCAATCTTCACACCGAGCGAGGCCAGTACGTCGGCCGCGCCAGAGCGCGACGACAGTGCGCGGTTGCCGTGCTTGGCGACGGGCAGGCCGGCCCCCGCGACGATGAAAGAGGCGCAGGTCGAGACGTTGACAGAGCCGGAGCCGTCGCCGCCGGTGCCGACGATGTCGACGGCCTCAGGCGGTGCCGTCACGGTCAGCATCTTGGTGCGCATCGCGGAGACCGCGCCGGTGATCTCGTCCACGGTCTCGCCGCGCACGCGCAGCGCCATCAGCAGCCCGCCCATCTGCGAGGGCGTGGCCTCGCCGGACATCATGGCGTCGAAGGCGGAGGCCGCCTCGTCACGCGACAGGCTGGCGCCGGTCGCCACTTTTCCAATGATCGATTTCAGGTCGTCCATCGCGTGCTTTCAATTGCTTTACTGGTTCGCGCCCGTCACCTGCGCGAAGGCGGCCTGATTAATGGTGGTCCCGATGTCGGTTTCAAGCTTGTTGACGTAGGAAGCGACCTGCTCCTCGGTCAGCGCGCGATCGAGGCTGTCCTTCAGCTTCTTGACGGCGTCGGAGGCGGCGTCGGCCGCGGGATCGATGATGTCGGTAACGCGGAAGACGATCACTTCGCTGCCGCCGCTCACGGGCGTCTGTCCGACGCCGCCCTTGGCGGTGCGGAAGGCGGCCGCAACGACGGCTGAGGGCACGTCGGCGGGCGAGTCGTCGCGCTTGAAGCCGGTCGCGGTCTCGATCTTGACGCCGATTGCGGCCGCTTCATCAGCGAGCTTGTCGCCCGGCTCGAGCTTCTGCACCATCTCCGTCGCCTTGGTCTTGAGCTTGGCGGCAATCTGGTCCTGGCGCCAGCGCGCCTCGACCTGGTCACGCACCTCGTCGAGATTGCGGTCGCGCGGGGGCGTGATGGCGAGCACGTCGTACCAGACGTAGCCGCCGCGGAACGAGATCGGATCATTGTCGACGCCGACGTCGCTGTTGAAGGCCTGCGACACTACGTCGAGGCCCTGCGGGATGCTGGCGACGGGCTGGCCGTTCGGCGAGCGGCCGGAGCGATCGACCGCATCCACGGTCACAGCTGTGAGCCCGAGCTTCTGCGAGGCGTCGATCACGCTGGCGCCGCCGCCGCGCTCGTCCTCCATCTTGTCGCGGAGGTCGGCGACCTTGATGCGCGCGCGCTCGGTGGCGATCTCGCGCTTGATGTCGCCGGCGAGGCTGGCGTAATTGGCTTCAACACCCGGCTCGATCTTGTCGACCTTGACGATTGCGGTGCCGAGACGGCCCTGGATCGGCTGGCTGATCTCACCCGCTGGAAGTGCGAAGGCGGCATCTCCGACAGCGGGGTCGAGCGAAGACTTGGTCACCAGCCCGAGGTCGACGTCGGACGCACTGAGCCCACGCTCCTTGGCGAGATCCTCGAACGACAGCCCGCCGGCGAGGCGCTCGCGTGCGGCCTGCGCGTCAGCGGCGTTGGGAAATACGATCTGGTGGATTTGGCGCTTCTCCGGCGTGCCGAGCCGGTCCTTGCGCTGGTCGAACAGCTTTTTCGCGTCGTCATCGGAGACCTCGGTCCATTTGCCGATCTCCTCGGGCGAGATCACGACGAAGGCGATCTTGCGAAATTCGGGCGCGCGGAACTGGACCTTGTGGTCCTCGAAATAGGCAGCGAGCGCCTCGGGCGAGGGCGCATCGATCTGGCCGGCCTGCGCGGCGTCGAGCCTGACGAACTCGATTGCGCGCTGCTCGTTCTGGAAGCGCGTTAGCACGTCGATCATCGCCTTCGGCGGCTCGAGGCCTGCGCCGATCGTGCCCGTGATCTGACGGCGCACCGACACCTTGCGCTGGTCGGCAACGTAACGCTGCTCGGTGTAGCCGAAATTGCGGATCACCGCCTGGAAGCGATTCGGATCGAAGCTGCCGCCTACGCCCTTGAAGTTGGGGTCGTTCATGATGAACTGGCGGATCTGGTCATCTGACTGGCCGAGCCTTAGCCGGCGCGCCTCTTCGTCGAGAGCGGCTTCCGCGATCGTCTGCTGCAGCACCTGGCGGTCGAGCCCGAATGAGCGGGCCTGCTCAGGCGTGAGAGGCCGGCCGAACTGGCGGCTGATCTGCTGAAGGCGGTCAGTATAGGTCTGCCGGAACTCATTCAGCGAAATCTCGGTGCTGCCGACCTTGGCCACCGTGGACTGCCCGAAGCCCTTGAAGATGTCGGCTATACCCCAAACGCCGAAACTGACGATCAACACGCCCATCACCACGGCCATAATGGTCTTGCCGAGCCAGTTTGATGAGGCCTTGCGCATTCCTCGGAGCATTTGGTCCAACTTGTTTGGCAGGAGGGGAACGGGAGCGCGTCTTAATGCAGATTCCGCAAAAGCGCGTCACCAAATTGATAGATCATCATAAAGTGGCGGCTTTCCCCCCGCAACCTCAGGCCAGGCGGCTCTCGAGCCCTGCGGTTAAAGGCCCCTGGTCTCTGGAACTGCCACGGCAGCTCTGCTAGCGCATGCACAAACCCAATTTCGCTGGAATTCGACATGACCGATGCCATCCGACCTCTGATCGCCGGCAACTGGAAAATGAATGGCCTGAAGGCCTCGACTGCCGAATTCGACGCCATGCTCAACAGTGCGGCAGAGGTGGCCGGCAGAGCCGATCTGCTGGTCTGCCCGCCGGTAACCCTGATCGCGGCCTTCGCCGACAGGGCCCGCGGCAAGGCGGTCGCGGTCGGGGCTCAGGATTGCCACCCCAAGGCTTCGGGGGCTCACACCGGCGATATCGCAGCTGAAATGCTGACGGACGCAGGCGCGAGCGCCATCATCGTCGGCCATTCCGAACGCCGCGCCGACCATGGTGAGGGCGATGCCCTCGTGAAGGAGAAGGCCGAAGCGGCCTGGCGGGCGGGGGTGACCGCGATCGTCTGCATCGGGGAGACCCAGACCCAGCGCGATGCCGGTCAGACCCTGGACATCCTGCGCGGCCAACTCGATGGCTCACTGCCGGACGGCTCGACCGCCGCCAGCCTGGTCGTGGCCTATGAGCCGGTTTGGGCGATCGGCACCGGCCTGACCCCCACCGCCAAGGATGTCGAGCAGATTCATGGCTTTATCCGGGAATTTTTGACCGCCAGGTTCAAGGCAGACGGGGCCAGGATGCGCATCCTGTACGGCGGCTCGGTCAAGCCCTCGAACGCGGCCGAGCTGATGGCGGTGAAAAACGTCAACGGTGCGCTGGTCGGCGGCGCCAGCCTGAAGGCGGCCGATTTCCTTGCGATTGCCAGGGGCTGCCCCTAGCTGACGCTGGAGCGGGATGGGTCCAAATACTGTCCCGCTGATCGGGGGTGGCAATGCCGTTTCCGATCGTGTAACACCGCGCAACTTCAGGAAAACCCGCGAAGCGCGATCGGCTGCCGGTACCGGCGCTATCGGCTTGTGACGGAAGGATACTATGCAGACCGTTGTCATCGTCATCCACCTCATGATCGTCGCCGTCATGATCGGTGCCGTCCTACTTCAAAAGTCGGAGGGCGGTGGCCTCGGCATGGGCGGAGGCGCGGGCTTCATGTCGAGCCGCGGCACCGCGAATCTTTTGTCCCGGACCACGGCGGTCCTGGCCGCCGGCTTCTTCCTTACCAGCCTGTTCCTGTCCTGGTATGCCGGCTACGACCGCAAACCTTCCTCGATCATTGGCCAGCCGGCGTCGCAGACCCAGCCGGCCGGAGGTGCGCCGGTCGCGCCGCCGACTTCGGGCGGCATCCTGGATTCGCTGAAGAAGGCCGACGAGCAGCAGCAGAACCAGGCGCCCGCCGGCCCGCAGGTACCGCGTTCGCAATAAAGCAGGGGGGCCATGCAGGACGGCGGCTAGCGTCCTGCATCAACAATCCCCATCAAGGCTCTGTCACCACACTTTGTTTTGGCTCACCCACAGGCCCGCAGATTCTTTGGGGCGGAATACGAATCGCTTTGGCGAATCGGGTTCGAGGGATTAGAGGTTAAGTCCCATGGCGCGGTACATATTCATCACCGGCGGCGTGGTTTCTTCGCTCGGCAAGGGTCTGGCTTCGGCGGCACTCGGTGCTCTGTTGCAGGCCCGGGGCTACAAGGTCCGCCTCCGCAAGCTCGATCCCTATCTCAACCTCGATCCCGGGACGATGTCGCCGTACCAGCACGGCGAAGTGTTCGTGACCGATGACGGCGCGGAGACCGATCTCGATCTCGGTCACTACGAGCGCTTCACGGGACGGCCCGCGACCAAGGCCGACAACATCACCACCGGGCGCATCTATCAGGACATCATCTCCAAGGAGCGCCGTGGCGACTATCTCGGCGCGACCATCCAGGTGGTTCCCCACGTCACCAACGCCATCAAAGAATTCGTTCTCTCCGGCAACGATGATTACGATTTCGTTTTGGTCGAGATCGGCGGCACCGTCGGCGACATCGAAGGCCTGCCGTTCTTCGAGGCGATCCGCCAGCTCAAGAACGAGCTGCCGCGCGATCACGCGGTCTACATCCATCTCACGCTGCTGCCGTACATTCCGAGCGCCGGCGAGCTCAAGACCAAGCCGACGCAGCATTCCGTGAAGGAGCTGCGCTCGATCGGCATCCAGCCCGACATCCTGCTCTGCCGCACCGATCGCGAGATCCCGAAGGAGGAGCGGCGCAAGCTTGGGCTGTTCTGCAACGTGCGCGAAAGCGCCGTGATCGAGGCGCGCGACGTCGACAACATCTACGCAGTGCCCGAGGCCTACCATAACGCAGGCCTCGACGACGAAGTGCTCGCCGCCTTCGGCATCGGCTCGCGGATTCCGCCGGCGCTTCAGAGCTGGCAACGCATCAACGAGCGCGTCCGCAATCCCGAGGGCAACGTCACCATCGCCATTGTCGGCAAATACACCGGCATGAAGGATGCGTATAAGTCGCTGATCGAGGCGCTCTCGCATGGCGGCATCGCCAACAAGGTGAAGGTCAATCTGGACTGGATCGAGAGCGAGATTTTCGAGAAGGAAGACCCTGCGCCGTTCCTCGAACATGTCAACGGCATCCTCGTGCCCGGCGGCTTCGGCCAGCGCGGTGCCGAAGGCAAGATCCGCGCGGCGCAGTTCGCGCGCGAGCGCGACGTGCCGTATTTCGGCATCTGCTTTGGCATGCAGATGGCGGTGATCGAGGCTGCCCGAAACCTCGTCGGCATCGAGGAAGCCAACTCGACCGAGTTCGGCCCGACCAAGGAGCCCCTGGTCGGTCTGATGACGGAATGGCTGCGCGGCAACGAGCTCGAGAAGCGCTCCAAGGCGGGCGATCTCGGCGGCACGATGCGGTTAGGGGCTTATCCAGCAGCACTCAATCGCGGCAGCCGCGTCTCGCAGGTCTATGGCGGCGCGACGGAGATTTCCGAGCGCCACCGCCACCGCTACGAGGTCAACACCGCCTACAAGGACCGCCTCGAGCAGCACGGCCTGAAATTCTCAGGCCTGTCGCCCGACGGCGTGCTGCCTGAGATCGTCGAGTACGAGGATCATCCCTGGTTCATCGGCGTGCAGTTCCACCCCGAGCTGAAGTCGCGCCCATTCGAACCGCACCCGCTGTTCGCCTCGTTCATTCAGGCAGCGATGGTGCAGAGCCGCCTGGTGTGATGCCTCAGGGCGCGGCGATGTAGCCACGCTCGGGATGCATTGACTCCGGCGTGACTGGCGTTGAAGCCTGAGGCGCCAGCGATCCCGTGACGATCTTCATCTGCGGCCGTCGCGTCAGCTTGTAGACGGCGGCCGGCGGCACGTTCAGCAAGGCGCGATCCACCAGCTTTGCGCGCAGGCCCAGCCGGTCGAGCACCGGCCGCGGCACCGGGCAGCTCATGCCGTAGGTGAACTGATAGAACGCGCCGCCCGGGCGGACGTAACGGAACGCGCCGCCGATGATCGAGACGACCTTGCGCGTCGACATGTTGAGCAATGGCAGGCCGCTGACGACGGCGCCGACGGGCGCGCCGTCATAGAGGCGTTCTGTGGTGAGCCGTCCCGCGTCCATCCACAAGACGCGCGCGCCGGGAAAGCGCACTTGCAGCAGCTTCATGAAGTCCGAGCCGTATTCGACCAGCGTGAGGTCCTGCTGGCGCACGCCCCATTTGATGAGCTTGTAGGTGAATGCGCCGGTGCCGGGGCCGAGCTCCAGGACCGGACCGGTCGTTGCGGTGATCTCGCGGGTTATGAGATCGGCGAGCGCGGCGCCCGACGGCGCGATCGCGCCGACCCGACGTGGGGCCGACATCCAGGACAGGAAGAATGAGAAGAAATCGTTGCGCATGCGCACTCCGGCATTTCGATTGCGCCTCGCAAATCGGAAGGCGAGGCAGCTCGCAATGTCGCGGGAGTGCATTGCGACAGCATTGCGCATGTTGATTGAATCAGCTCTGCCGGATCGGCGGCAGTGTGACCCGGAAACAGGAGCCACCGCTCGCTGTGTCCAGCACGGAGACGTGGCCGCCATGCAGGAGCGCGATCTCGCGCACCATGTTGAGGCCGAGCCCGGCGCCACGATCGAGCGGCGTGAGCCGATAGAACGGCTCGAAGATCTGTTCGCGCTGATCGGCCGGAATGCCGGCGCCTTCGTCGGTGACTTCGATGGTCGCGGGCTTGCTGACGCGAATGCCGATGGTGCCGCGGCGAGGGCCGTGCTGGATCGCGTTCTGCACGAGGTTGGTCAGCGCGCGCTCCAGCGCCGCGGCATCGCCGACCGCCTCGATCGGCGTCGCCGGCGCATCGAGGGCCAGTTCGTAGCCGGCGGCGATCGCCAGCGGGGCAAGGTCGGCAGCGGCGGCTTGCGCGACGCAGACCAAGTCGACAGGCGCGAATGGATGCCCGCAGCGGTCCAGCCGCTGGATGTCCAGCAATTGCTCGGCAAGCGTTGCCAGCCGCGCGGCGTCCTCGATCAGGCGGGTCTTGTCCGGTCCCGATGGAAGCGACTCCAGCCGCGTATTCAGGATCGCGATCGGCGTGCGCAGCTCGTGCGCGGCGTCGGCGACGAAGCGCTTGTGGCGGGCGTAACCCTGATCGAGGCGCGCCAGCGCGTCGTTGACCGCGGCCACGAGCGGCACGACCTCAAGCGGAATCTGCTCCACCGACAATCGTGCGCCGCGCTGATGGATGTCGATCCGCCGCGCCTGGTCCGCCGTCGTATCCAGGCCTCTGAAGGCGCGCCGCATGATCATCGGCGTTGCGATCAACGTGGCGGTCCCCATCAAGAGCAAGCCGGGGAGCGCGATGCCGAGCAACACGAGCGAGGTCGTGAACACCGCCTTGGCGCCGGTGAGCTTTCCCTGTGTCGCGGTGATGACCTGGACGTTGCCGGCGTCGGTTTCGATGCGCTTCAACCGCGCCGGCGGCTTGCGTGGATCGTCCTCGAAGAGCTGCCAGCCGAGGCGGGCCTGACTGATCTGGTCGAGGGCGCCGCCGATTCCGGCGAATTCGGCCGGCACGGAGCCTTCGCTCAGCGAATGCCCCTGCCTGTCGCGGACCAGCAACCAGAGGTCGGGCGTCTCCTCACGCAATTGTTTCAGCTCGGCCGTCGGCCGCAGCGTCAGTCCGCCCTGTGCGTCGCGCGCGAGCGCGCGTTGCACGATTTCGACAACGCGATCTTCGTCCCGTTGGACCAGCACGAAGCCTGACGCACACAGCGCGCCGATGATGACGACGACCAAAGCGACGAGCAGCGCGGCCTGGAGCGAAAGCAGGCGCCAGCTCAGCCGGGAGCGCAGGTAATATGGGTCGGCGTGCCTGCTCACGGCAGTTTCTTCAGGAGATAGCCGACGCCGCGGATGCCGTGGATCTCCACGCGCGCGTCGGCTTCGGCAAGCTTGCGGCGCAGCCGCGATACATGCGTATCGAGCGCGTTCGATTGAATCTCGTCGTCGAAATTGTAGACCGCTTCTTCCAGCGCCGATCGCAGCACGGTGCGGCCCATGCGGCGGACCAGGGCTTCCAGCACGAGGAGCTCGCGCCGCGGCAGTTCGAGCGGAACCCCCTCGACGCTGGCCTCGCGATGGCTGAAGTCGAAGGCGAGGCGGCCGGCGCGCATGATGTCGGGCTGCAGCCCGGCGGGCCGGCGCAACACCGCGCGCAGGCGGGCTAGCAATTCCTCCACCGCGAATGGTTTTGCCAGATAATCGTCCGCGCCGCGGTCGAGCCCGGCGACGCGGTCGGCGAGTTCGCCGCGTGCCGTCAGCATGATGATCGGCACGCCGTCGGCGCGCGCCCTCAGTTTCGGAATCAGGGCGAGACCGTCGCCATCGGGCAGTTGGCGATCGAGCAGGACGGCAGCGTGGACGTCGGCGGAAATGGCCTCTTCCGCCTCGGCCAGCGTGGGCACGTGATCGACGATCATGTCATAGCGCTTGAGCGCAGACGTTAGCGCTCCGGCCATTTCGGCCTCATCCTCGACGAGCAAAATCCGCATGATCGGTACCTGAGCCTCGACCGAGTCGTTCTAGCGGCAGTATCATTGCGGCAGCATTACGGGAACCAGGCGCGACGTGATGGCCTTAGACGGGCCGGCGGCCATTCGCCGGGAGCCATGCGCCAGACGCCACGGTCTGCGTCGGGCAGGGCCCAAGACACCGTCACGGCCAGCCGTTATAACCCCCGGACGTCGTCTGGGAGGAACAAGAATGATCTACGAAATGCGCCAGTATCGCTGCGTGCCGGGCCGTTTGCCGGCGCTGCTGAAGCGGTTCGAGACGGCCACACTGAAGCTGTGGGAGAAGCACGGCATCCGCCAGGCCGGGTTCTTCACCACGCTGATCGGCGAATCCAACCAGGAGCTGACCTATTTCCTGGCCTGGGAGTCACTTGCCGAGCGCGAGAAGAAATGGGGCGCGTTCATGACCGATCCGGACTGGATGGATGCGCGGGCCAAGTCTGAAGCCGACGGCCAGATCGTCGGCAACATCGTCAGCCAGCTCCTGACGCCGACCGCTTTCTCGTCGGTGAAGTAGCGCGCTCGGGGCAGGCTTGCTGCGAGCTTTGGCGCAACCATGATATTCGAATGGCCGGGCCGAATGGGGTTGATCCGACCCGTTCGGCCGCTATGGTCGCGGCGAAACGAGGGAAATTGGCTTTGAGCTCTTGGAATTCAGCGGCGCCGGTCGTCACCATTGGTTCGGTCAAATTCGGCAATGATCTGCCGATCTCGATCATTGCCGGGCCGTGCCAGCTCGAAAGCCGCCAGCATGCGCTGGAGGTGGCCTCTGCGCTGAAGGAGATCGCGGCGCGGCTGAAGGTCGGCCTCGTCTACAAGACCTCGTTCGACAAGGCCAACCGCACCAGCGCGTCGGCCGCGCGCGGGCTCGGGCTTGCGCAGTCGCTGCCGATCTTCGCGGAGATCCGTTCGTCGCTCGGCCTGCCGGTGCTGACCGACGTGCACGACGCCGCGCAGTGCGCCGAGGTGGCGCAGGCGGTGGACGTGTTGCAGATCCCGGCCTTCCTGTGCCGGCAGACCGATCTGCTGCTGGCGGCGGCCGCGACCGGCAAGGTCGTCAACGTCAAGAAGGGCCAGTTCCTGGCGCCGTGGGACATGGCGAACGTCGTCGCCAAGATCACCAGCGCCAACAATCCGAACGTGCTCGTCACCGAGCGCGGCGCCTCCTTCGGCTACAACACGCTGGTCTCGGACATGCGCGCGCTGCCGATCCTGGCGCGCACCACCGGCGCGCCCGTGATCTTCGATGTTACCCATTCGGTGCAGCAGCCGGGCGGGAAGGGGACGTCCTCGGGCGGCGAGCGCGAATTCGTGCCGGTGCTGGCGCGCGCGGCCGTTGCGGTCGGCGTTGCCGGCGTCTTCATCGAGACCCATCCGGATCCCGACCGTGCACCTTCCGACGGTCCCAACATGGTGCCGCTCCGCGAATTCGAAGGCTTGATCCGCACGCTGATGGCGTTCGACGCGCTGGCCAAGCATTCGTCTCAGGCGGGCGCGCATTGATGCAGCAAGGCGAGGCGCGGCCGCACGAGCACAGTTTGCCGGCCGCGCTCTACGTCATCTCCGGCGCGAGCTTCGCTGCGGCGCTGTCGGCGCGGGCGCTCGATCCGGTGCTGCCGCATGTCGCCGAGGATTTTGGCGTCAGCATCGCGACTGCCGCCGGCTTTGCCGCTGTGTTTGCCTTCACCTTCTCCATCATCCAGCCGCTGGTTGGCGCTGCCGCCGACCTGTTCGGCAAGACCCGGCTGATGATCGGCTGCCTCGCGCTGCTCGGTCTTGCCAATATTCTCGGTGCGCTCTCGACCTCGTTCTCGCTGCTGTTCGCCAGTCGCATCCTCGCCGGCATCGGCTCTGGCGGCGTGTTTCCGGTCGCGCTGAGCCTGACCAGTGATCTCGTCGGGCCGGAGAAGCGGCAGGTCGCGATCAGCCGGACGCTCGCGGGCGCGATGACCGGAAACCTGCTCGGCGCCTCGGCCTCCGGCCTGATCGGCGATTTCCTCGGCTGGCGCGGCGTGCTGGCGGTGCTCGGCGTGCTGGTGATCGTCGCATCGATCGCGGTGGGGGCCGGCTTTCATGGTGCGAAGGTCAAGCATCCGCCGAAGACGAGCCTGTCGGCGTTGAAGGCCGGCTATCGCACCATCTTCACGAATCCGAACGCCTATGTCTGCTATTCGGCGGTGTTCGTCGAAGGCTGCTGTGTGCTCGGCCTGTTTCCCTACATCGCCTCGTTCCTGTTCGAGCTCGGGCAGACCTCGCTCTCGATTGCCGGCATCGTGATCGCAGGCTTTGCGGTCGGCGGCTTGTTCTACACGATGACCGTGTCACGCCTGCTGCCGTGGCTGGGCATGAAGGGAATGATGATCGCGGGCATGACGCTGGTGGCCTCGCAGCTCGTCACTGTGGCCTTCGGTCCGCGTTGGGAAGTGCAGGCGCTGAACCTCGTCGTGATGGGCTGGGGCTTCTACATCGCCCATGGCTGCCTCCAGGTCTTTGCCAGCGAGCTCTCGGTCGAGGCGCGCGCCACCGCGCTGTCGCTGCATTCGTTCTTCTTCTTCATGGGACAGACCGTCGGGCCGCTTGCCTATGGCTTCGGACTCCAGCATGGCGGCAAGATACCGACACTGTTCGCGAGCGCCGCGATCATGGTGGTCCTCGGTGTCGTCTGCGCCCGGTTGCTCAAGCCGCGTGCACCATCCGACGCGCGGGCTTGAAGGAAGTATCAAGCTACCGCTCATCGTGTTTGAGTGTCACGGCCGCTTCCCGCATGCATGGCACGAGGATTGCTTCGATTTTGAGCAAATCGAGGTGAGAGACCGTGGACGCCCAGCCCAGCCGTTCGCCCAGCGCAGCCGGCGCGACCCGACCAACCGGATATCCTACCAGGCCACCGCTACGGCGCTTCCTAACCGATTGCCACGCGGAATTCAGGCTCGACGGTTCGGGCGAACTTGCCGATTACATTCCGGAGCTGAAGCGCGCCAATCCCGACCATTTCGGGATCGCGCTCGTCACCATTGACGGCCACATCTACGAAGTCGGTGACAGCGCGGTGCCGTTCACGATCCAGTCGGTTTCGAAGGCCTTCGTCTTCGCGCTGGCGTTGGAGATGGTCGGCGAGGAGCGCGTCGCCGCCACCATCGGGGTCGAGCCGAGCGGCGAGGCCTTCAATTCGATCCGGCTCACCAACGACAACCGTCCCTTCAACCCCATGGTCAATGCCGGCGCCATCGCCTGCTCGGGCCTGATCTACGAGGTGGACGAAAAGGGCGCCTTCGAGCGCGTGCGCTCCAAGCTCAGCCAGTTCGCCGGGCGCGAGCTCGGCGTCGACGAGGCCGTGCATGCCTCGGAAACCGCGACCGGCAACCGCAACCGCGCCATCGCCTGGCTATTGCGCAATTACGCGGTGCTGCCGGATGACGTCGATGCGGTGCTTGATGTGTATTTCCGGCAATGCGCGATCCTGGTGACTGCGCGCGACCTGGCGGTGATGGCGGCTACGCTCGCCAATCGCGGCATCAATCCGGTGACGGGTGCGCAGGTGATCACGCCGCACATCGTCGCCCGCACGTTGTCGGTGATGACGAGCTCTGGCATGTACGACTATGCCGGCGAATGGACCTATCGCGTCGGCATCCCCGCCAAGAGCGGCGTCGGCGGCGGCATCGTCGCGGCGCTGCCGTCGCAATTGGGGCTCGGCACCTTCTCGCCGCTGCTCGACAATCACTTCAACAGCGTGCGCGGCCTGAAGGTCTGCGAGGCGCTGTCAGCGCGGTTCGACCTGCACATGCTCAACCGCAATGCCGACGTCCGCACCTGCATCATGGCGGATTACGACGCCTACGGCATCTCCTCGCGCCGCAGCCGCCCGCCGCACGAGCAGCAGATCCTCGATGATCGCCACAGCGACGTCCGCATCCTCGAACTGGTCGGCGCGCTCAGTTTCGGCACCATCGATTACATCACGCGAAGGCTCGCCAGCGAGCCGCCGAATGCGCCGCTGCTGATCATCGATTTCCGCCGCGTCCCCGACATCACCGCGGCCGGCGCCGAGTTGCTCGGGGAGACTCTGACCGCTCTCCGCAATGGCGATATCACCACAATTCTGTCCGGCTTCGAGGAGACGTCCGCCGTGTGGTCGGCGATCTCGGCGCGCACCGCGGAGCCGCGCCGATTGCGTCGCTTTGCGCTGCTCGACGACGCCATCGAGTGGGCCGAGGACCAGGTGATCTACCGCTTCGGCGGCTTCACCGACGTGAAGGAGAGCGCGCATCTCGGCGAGCAGGCCTTGCTGGCCGAGCTCGAGGCCGACGAGATCGCCGCCATCGTCAAGCTCTCGACCATGCGGCACTACGCGGCCGGCCAGCGCATCATCGCGGCTGGCGCGCCCGCCAATTCGCTGTTCTTCCTCCAGAGCGGCATGGTCAGTGTTAAATTGCGAAGTGGCGTGCGGCTGGCTTCGCTCGGACCCGGCATGGCGTTCGGCGAGATGGCCATGCTCGAGAAAAGCCGCAGCGCCGACGTCTTCGCCGATGCGCCCGTCACCTGCCTCGAACTGCCGCTCGACAGCTTCGCCGACTACCGTCGCCTCCACCCGGAGACCTCGCTGAAGATCATGCGCAACCTCGCCGCCATCCTGGCGCGGCGGCTGGTGCTCGCGAATGCGAAGGTCGATCTGCTGAGCGCCTATTAGAATTGGCAAGCAAGCCTGCCCTTGGCCGACACCGGCTTTGTGCTTGCCAAGTTCCCGCATTGTGAAACAATGAACGCGGAGCGGTGAGCTCCCAATACAATTTCAGGGAGTGACGCGTGAGTGAACCGCTGCATCCCGCTGCTCCCCATCACCTGCCGTCCTTCATCACTGCACCTGGCGACACGGATGTCCTGATGCTTGTCGTCGGCATCTTTCTGATCGGCGCCGTTCTCGCGGTCGGCAACTTCTATCTGCATCTGCACACTCTGCCGGAGCGGATGGCGCACAAATCGCAGAAGCTGCAGTTCGAGATCGTGGCCGTGCTGGGGCTGCTGGCGCTATTCACGCACAACCACCTGTTCTGGGTGATCGGCCTGTTCCTCGCCATGATCGATCTGCCGGACTTCAGCACGCCGCTGCGCAAGATTGCCGGATCGGTGGAGAAGATGGCTGGTGTTGCGCCGGAGCAAGCCTCGACCGAGCCGCCACATGAAGCCGCTGCAGTGCACACTTCTGCAGCCGCCGATGCCAAGGGCAGCGCCAAGAGCGAGGTGCACGGCCATGCTTGAGCTGCTCCTCTGTTCGCTCCTCACCATATTTCCGGACTACCTCTACCGCCGCTATCGGCAGGGTAAGCGCATCGGGCACGAAATCACGCTCTATTCGGTCTGGTTTGAACTGCGATTTGGCATCATCGCCTGCCTGATGCTGACGGTGTCGCTGATCACGATGATCTTCTATTTTCATCCGTCGACCTCGTCGGCGACGTTGTTCTATCGGACCGTTCCGATCGTCCCGGAAGTTAGCGGCCGGGTCGCCGAGGTTCATGTCGATGTCAGCGCGTCCGTCAAAAAAGGTGATGTGCTTTTCCGGCTCGACAGCGCCAAGCAGGAAGCCTCGCTGCTGACAGCCAAGCGCAAAATCGCCGAAGTCGATGCCGCGATGCTGGCGGCGCAAGCCGATATCATGAAGGCGGATGGGCAGCTTCAGGAGGCAAAGGGCTTGTTGCAGCAGGCGACGGACGAACTCGACACCAAACGCGAATTGCAGAAGCGCAACCCCGGCATCGTTCCGCAACGCGACATCGAAAAGCTCGAAGTGGTTGCCGCGGGGCGCCAGGGCACTCTCGACGCCGCGACTGCTTCCAGGCAATCCGCCATGACGCGACTGAGCGCTCTGCTGCCGGCGGAGAAGGCCAGCGCCGAGGCGGCGCTGGCTGAAGCGCAGGTCGATCTGGACAAGACGTTCATTCGGGCCGGTGTCGACGGGCGGGTCGAGCAGTTCGGCCTGCGGCCGGGCGATATCGTCAATCCGATGATCCGGTCAGCCGGTGTTCTGATCCCGGAAGGAGCGGGACGGCGCGCGCTCATGGCAGGGTTTGGGCAGATCGAGGCTCAAGTCATGAAGGTTGGAATGGTGGCCGAGGCCACTTGCATCTCCAAGCCGTGGACGATCATTCCGATGGTCGTGACCAACGTGCAGGACTACATCGCAGCGGGGCAGTTCAGGGGCGGCGAACAATTGATCGACGCGCAGCAGGTCGTGCGTCCCGGCACCATCCTGGTTTTCATGGAGCCGATCTACAAGGGCGGGCTGGAGGGCGTGACGCCCGGCAGCAGTTGTATCGCCAACGCCTATACCAGCAATCACGAACTGATCTCGTCGGGAAAGCTCGGCTCGTTCAAGAGCTTCGGTTTGCATGTCGTTGATGCGACCGGGCTTGTGCACGCCATGTTGTTGCGGATTCAGGCCCTGCTGCTGCCGATCCAGACGCTCGTGCTGAGCGGGCATTGATCGGCCAGCAAGCACGCCGGAGATCAGCCCCGCCCGCGGTACGGCGCGACGCCTTGCTCCGGCACCCATAACCCCTTCGGCACGCGGCCGGTCTGCCAGAACACGTCGATCGGTATACCGCCGCGCGGATACCAATAGCCGCCGATGCGCAGCCATTTCGGCTTGATCTCGGCGGCGATGCGCTTGCCGATCATCACGGTGCAGTCTTCGTGGAAGGCGCCGTGATTGCGGAAGCTCGCGATGTAGAGCTTGAGCGACTTCGACTCCAGCAGCCACGGACCCGGCGCGTAGTCGATCATCAGATGCGCGAAATCCGGCTGTCCCGTGACCGGGCAGAGCGAGGTGAATTCCGGCACGGTGAACCGCACCAGAAAGTCGGTGCCCATTTGCGGATTAGGCACGCGGTCGAGCTGCGCTTCCTCCGGTGTGTGCGGCCATTCGACCGCGCGCCCGAGCTGGAGGGATTTTTTCGCCATCGTTTGCATCCTTTCGAGCATGATCCGGAAAAGTGGATGCCTCTTTTTCCGAAAAGATCATGCTCAATCAAAACTGGAGCGCGATTGGATCGCGCTCCAGAGGACGCCGGGATGGACGCAATTGTGGCCGTCGTCAACCGGTTGCGGTCGTCTGGATCATGACCACGCGGTCGTTGCCGGACTCGCAGCCCCAGAGCTCGCCCGGCCGGCCGTCGAGCTGGCGGACATTGGCGTTGGCGCGGTCGCTGGGAAAGCTGGTGAATTTTTCGGTGGCGGGATCGAAGCGCACGATCGCATTGGCGGAAAAGTCGCTCAGCCAGACCTTGTCCTTGTCGTCGACATAGACCGCGTAGGCGCGGGGACGCTCGCCCGGCAGCTTCCAGGTTTTCCAGGAGCCATCGGCGGAATCGTGCACCGAGACATGGCCGCTGTTCCACTCGCTGACCCAGATCCGGCTCCTCGAATCCGACCAGACCCGCCGCGAGCCCTGGTTCGGCGTCGGCGGCTCGACCACGGTCGCATGGCCGCTCGCCAGGTCGATCTTCGCGACATAACTGCCGGCGAGCGAGGCGTACCAGACGTCGCCCTTGGGCGTGACCGTGATGCCGTAGGGCCCGACGCCCTTCGGCGCCTTGAACACCGTCATGTCGCCGGATGTTGGCGCGAGCCGGCCATAATAGCCGGACTGTCCGGTGAACCAGTAGGTGCCGGCCTTATCGAACACGCCGGTGTTGAGATTGGCGGAGGCGAATTTCTCCGGCAAGCGGAACAACGTGACCTTCAAATCCGCCGGATCGACCCGCGCGATCGCGTTCTGGCCACCTTCGGTAATCCAGGGCGCCCCATCAGGGCCGATCGTCACGCCATGGGGGGCGGCGCCCTGGCCGAGACTGACGGTCTTGAAACTGCCGTCCTTCGGATCGAGCCTACCGAGCATGCCCTTGCCCTGCGCGGTGAACCAGACGGTGCCGTCGGGCGCGGGCGTGACGTCGTGCAGGCCGATGCCGGGGCTGATCGGGAAATATTTTGTCCGGAACGGTCCCTCCTGCGCAAAACTTGGGCGGATCGCGAACAAGGCGGCGCTCGAGGCAAGAAACTGGCGGCGATTCATGGCGTTACCCCGACTATTTGAGATGGAGGTTGGACGCGCAGATCAGGCAGGGTCAAGCTTAGTCCGAGCCGCTTCACGCGTCAGTCGAAGGGCGCCGCCCAAGCGTTCACATTTGCTTGCGCTCCGTGTAAGACCGCGGCGAACCGATCAAACCTAAAGAACGGAAGTGCACCATCATGACCGCCATCATCGACATCATCGGCCGCGAAATCCTGGATAGCCGTGGCAATCCCACCGTCGAGGTCGATGTCGTGCTGGAGGATGGCGCGCTCGGGCGCGCCGCCGTGCCATCAGGTGCCTCCACCGGCGCCCACGAGGCGGTGGAACTGCGCGACGGCGACAAGGCCCGTTATCTCGGCAAGGGCGTCTCCAAGGCGGTCGGCGCCGTCAATGGCGAGATCTTCGAGGCCCTGAGCGGCATCGATGCCGAGCAGCAGGTCCAGATCGACCAGATCATGATCGACCTCGACGGCACGCCGAACAAGAGCCGGCTCGGTGCCAACGCCATCCTCGGCGTTTCGCTGGCCTGCGCCAAGGCGGTCGCGAACTCGCTCGACATGCCGCTCTACCGTTACGTCGGCGGCACCTCGGCGCGGCTCTTGCCGGTGCCGATGATGAACATCATCAATGGCGGCGTGCATGCCGACAACCCGATCGACTTCCAGGAGTTCATGATCCTGCCGGTGGGTGCGTCCTCATTCGCCGAGGGCCTTCGCTACGGCGCCGAAGTCTTCCACACCTTGAAGTCGGAGCTGAAGAAGGCCGGCCACAACACCAATGTCGGCGACGAGGGCGGCTTTGCCCCGAACCTGCCGTCGGCCGACGCCGCGCTCGAGTTCGTCATGAACGCGATCGGCAAGGCCGGCTACAAGGCCGGCACCGATATCGTGATCGGGCTGGACTGCGCCTCGACCGAGTTCTTCAGGGACGGTAAGTATGTCTACGAAGGCGAGGGCAAGACCCGCTCGGTGTCCGAGCAGGCCAAATATCTTGGCGATCTGGTCTCGCGCTATCCGATCGTCACCATCGAAGACGGCATGTCGGAAGACGACATGGACGGCTGGAAGGAGCTTACCGACCTCATCGGCAAGAAGTGCCAGCTGGTCGGCGACGACCTCTTCGTCACCAACGTCAAGCGCCTGGCGGAAGGCATCAAGGCCGGCCGGGCCAATTCGATCCTGATCAAGGTCAACCAGATCGGCACGCTGACCGAGACGCTCGCCGCCGTCGAGATGGCGCACAAAGCCGGTTACACCTCGGTGATGTCGCATCGATCCGGCGAGACCGAGGATTCCACCATCGCCGACCTCGCGGTCGCCACCAATTGCGGACAGATCAAGACCGGCTCCCTGGCGCGTTCCGACCGCACCGCCAAATACAACCAACTCCTGCGCATCGAGCAGCAGCTCGGCAAGCAGGCGCTCTACGGCGGCAAGGCGGCACTGAAGGCGCTGGCATAAGCCGGCGCTTTGACAACACAGGGAGGATCGACATGAGCGACGGCAACAACGGCCTGCAACTGCGTTCGCTGATCAAGAAGAGCGGTGAGCTCGAGATCTCGCTGGTCGACGTGCCGACCCCCGAACCCGGGCCGGACGAGGTCGTCGTCCGTGTCGAGGCGGCGCCGATCAACCCGTCCGATCTCGGGCTTTTGGTTGGCGCGGCCGACATGAGCACGGCGAAGGTGTCGGGCACGAAGGAGTCTCCAGTCATCACCGCGAAGGTGCGGGAGGGCGCGATGCGGGCAATGGCCGGTCGGCTCGACGAGTCCATGCCGGTCGGCAATGAGGGCGCAGGCGTTGTCATCAAGACCGGCTCGTCCGACGCTGCGAAGGCGCTGATGGGCAAGACCGTCGCGATGATCGGCGGCGCCATGTACACGCAGTACCGAACCCTGAAGGCGAGGGACTGCCAGTCGCTGCCCGCAGGCACCACCGCAGCGGAGGGCGCGTCCTGGTTCGTCAATCCGCTCACCGCGCTCGGCATGACCGAAACCATGCGTCGCGAGGGCCACAAGGCGTTGGTGCATACCGCGGCGGCCTCCAATCTCGGCCAGATGCTGAACAAGATCTGCATCAAGGACGGCATCCCGCTGGTCAACATCGTGCGCAGCAAGGAGCAGGCCGACATCCTGCACAAGCTCGGCGCCAAATATGTCGTCGATTCCACCGCGCCGAGCTTCCTTGACGATCTCACCAAGGCGCTGGTCGAGACCGGCGCCACCATCGCCTTCGACGCGATCGGCGGCGGCAAGCTCGCCGGCGACATCCTCAATTGCATGGAAGCCGCGATCAACAAGACCGCCAAGGAGTACAGCCGCTACGGCTCCAACGTGCACAAGCAGGTCTACGTCTACGGCGCGCTCGACGTCCGCCCGATTGAGCTGCCGCGCGGCTTCGGCATGGCCTGGGGCGTCGGCGGCTGGCTGCTGTTTCCGTTCCTGATGAAGATCGGGCAGGCGGACGTCGCGAAGCTTCGCCAGCGCGTGGTCGATGAATTGAAGACAACCTTTGCCAGCCACTACACCAAAGTGGTGTCGCTTCAGGAGGCGCTCGATCCCGCCAATATCGCGGTCTACGCCAAACGGGCGACCGGCGAAAAATTCCTCATCAATCCGAATAAATGATTCTGTTGGCCCAGAATCCGACGATCTGATCAGTCCGACATCGCATTCGATGATCAGGCCGCCTTGTGGCGGCCTGATTGTTTTGGGGCGACGGTCTCCTTTCGCGAAACTCAGTGTTTCCAAATCGGATCGGTTCATGCACTTGCATGCATCGGCCGGGATCGCTTAAGTGCCGGCGCGACACTCCCGCTGAAGATTTCGAGGACAACCATGGCCTACAACATCGTCACCATCGCCGGCAGCCTGCGCAAGGACAGCTTCTCGCTGAAGATCGCCAAGGCGCTCGCCAAGCTCGCGCCGGCATCTCTCAAGCTCGAGGTCGTCACGCCGGCGGGGATCTCGTTCTTCAACCAGGACCTCGAGGGCGCGCCGCCGGCGGACTGGCTGGCCTTCCGCGAAGAACTCCAGAAGTCGCACGGCGTCCTGTTCGTCACGCCGGAATACAATCGCGCGATCCCGGGCGTGTTGAAGAACGCCATCGATGTTGCCTCGCGGCCCTATGGCAAGAGCTCGTTCAACGGCAAGCCGGTCGGCATCATCTCCAACTCGCCGGGCCCGCTCGGCGGCGTCAGCGCCGCAAAGACCCTCCAGAACATCCTGCCCGGCATTGCCGGTCCGATCATGCAGCAGCCTGAGATGTACCTGAACGCCGTCGGCGACGCCTTCGACGCGGACGGCAACCTGATCAAGGACTCGCTGAAGCCCGTGCTCCAGGCCTATATCGACGCCTTCGCCGTGCACGTGGCGAAGCATCACGGCTGAAGCCCACACCGAAGTCCCCGTCATGGCCGGGCAGGAGCGCGAAGCGCGTCTTCGCGCTAGATGTCCCGGCCATCCACGTCTTTCCTTGTGGCGACGAAGACGTGGATGCCCGGCACAAGGCCGGGCATGACGGCTAGTGAGAAAGAGCCCCGTTTATCGCGCTTCTATGCAACCGACCGGGCAGGGGAAATTAGCACTCCCTTAACCAACCTGCTCCATCTTGCCAAAATGGTCTCCCGCGCGCGCCTGAAATCGATCCTGACCGGTCTCGCCCTCTACGCGATGGCGGCTGCGATCGTCGGCTATTTCGGCGTCAACGCCTATACCGGCAAATACGGCCTGAATGCGCGCCAGGAACTCGACCAGGAGATCATCGCCCTGACGAGCGAACTCGCGCAGCTCAAGCGCGAACGCGCCAGGAGCGAGCAGCGCGTATCGCTGCTGCGCTCCGAGAAGATCGATCCCGACATGCTGGACGAGCGCGCCCGCTTTCAGCTCGACTATGCCAATCCGCATGATCTCGTTCGGATGAGCGGCCGGAACTGATCAGAGTGTCGCTAGCCTGGCTGCGCCGCTGGCGAGCGTCTCGCTGAAGCTCGTATCCCAGAACCTTGCGACGTCGACCTGCGCGTCGAGCACCCCGAGCTTGAGAAACGTGTCGGCGACCTTTTGATGGGTCTCGGGGACATCCGGCGTCACACCGACGAGGGAAAAATCAGCACTGCGGCGGGTGAACTGATCGAGGATATCTTCGATCGGCAGATGCGTCTCGGCGACTTGGGCTGTCGCATAGACCTTGAAGTTCTTGTTGGCGAAGGCGTAGGCGCGCTGGATGCGCAGCAGCAGGTCGGCCAGCGCCGCATGCCGCAGCGGATCGTCGACCGCCTTCGGATTGGCGTAGATCGGGAAGTTTCCGGAGAGATAGCCGACGCCGGTCTTAAGAAGGCGTGCGCCTTGCTTGGAGATCGCGAGCTGGCCGTTGTAGCCGTAGATCGCCCAGGCCTCCAGCTTGCCCGAGGCGAAGGCGGTATAGCCGTCGGACGGCGTCAGGTTGATGGCTTCGATGTCGTTGAAGGAGAGGCCGGCTTCCTCGAGCTGCTTGGCCAGGAAATAATGCGCGGTCGTGGCGCGGACATAGCCGACTTTCTTGCCCCTGAGGTCCGCGATCGATTGGATCGGCGCGTCCTTGGCGGCAACCGTCACCTGGGTGTTGAGATCCTCATGGGTGACCGCGATGAACCGTACGCTGGCATTCTTGCGCGCGGCGAACATCGCGGGAATCTCGCTGCCTGAGCCGAGATCGAGCGCGTCGCTGTTCAGCGCCTCGATATGCAGCACGCCGTTGTTGAGCTCCTTCCAGTCGATCTTGTAGGGCGTCTGGTCTTCGCCGGCCGCCTGAAGCAAAGCGCGCCAGCCGCCCTTGTAGTAGGCCACGCGCAGCGTCGTGCTGCCAAGATCGATCTGTGCGCCCGGCTTGCTCTGCGCTCGCGCGCCGAAGGCTACGAGGCCGCCTGCGAGCGTGCCGATCAGGGAGCGTCTTGAAAGGACAAACGGGCTGGTCATTGCGGTTCCTGTCGAAGAGGTCTCGGTGCCGACAGGATAGGTCACACGCCGACTGGGCTCTATTCTGTATTTCCAGGCTTGAGTGAAACGCACATTCCAACTTTTGCGACGACGCGTTCCATTCGGTTCTTGCGCCCATGCCGAAGGTCGTAGGTGGGGAAGGAGTTGTGTCTTGACGGCGACGACGTCCCGGGTTCATGCCTTCTCCACGCTGCACACCAGGTTTTGACGCAGATCAATCAGGCAGCGTCGGCACGTTCTAGATTGCCACCCGGAGGAAACAGCGATGAATGGGCAAGCCCCCCGGCATCACGCGGCCCGCGTCGAGGCTGCCATCGCGTCAGGCCAGGCGGCTCGCTCCGCGCTCGTGGCCTCGTGGCGCCGCTCGTCCCGGCTGCATCATCTCGATCCCGGCGGCCGTCACTCGCCGATGCGGCTGAGCGAAGCGGAGTTGCGAGCGGCGCGCGAGCGCATCGCGCCGCTGCTGGCCGCCGCGCGAGGGGCAATGGACCGGCTCTACCAGGCGGTTGGCGCCGCCGGCTGCTGCGTGCTGCTTGCCGATAGCGACGGCGTGCCGGTCGATCGTCGCGGCAGTCCGGCCGACGATGCCACCTTTGAGTCATGGGGCCTGTGGACCGGTGCGCTCTGGAGTGAGGAGCACGAGGGTACCAACGGCATCGGCACTTGCCTCGTCGAGCAGCGTCCGCTGACGATCGACCGCGATCAGCACTTCTTCACCCGCAACACGCTACTGAGCTGCACCGCCGTTCCGATCTACGAGCACGACGGGAGTCTCGCCGGCGTGCTCGACGTCTCCTCCTGCCGCGCTGACCGCACCGACGCATTTGCCAATCTGATCGCGCTCGCGGCGGGTGAAGCGGCTAGGCGGATCGAGGCCGATTTGTTTCGCAAGGCGTTCGCCCATGCCCGCATCGTGCTGACGCAAGCCACGGACGGCCAGTGCGGCGGTCTGGTCGCGGTCGATGCGGATGATCTCGTGATCGGCGCGACAAGGTCCGCCCGGGTGGGACTTGGGATTGCACCCGGCCGCCCGTTGCAGCCGGTGCCCGCGGCCGATCTCCTCGGCGGCGATACCGCGCACGACCACCTTGCCGGCGGTCAGCGCGCGGTCTTGCAGCGGGCGATGCTCCGCGCGGGTGGCAATGTTTCGGCGGCCGCCAAGGCCCTCGGCGTCAGCCGCGCCACGCTACACCGAAAGCTCAACCGGTTCGGTCTGAACCACTAAATTTTCGATTCGCCGGACCACGATCCATCCTTCATGCAGCCGCAGCGACTGTCGCAGAACTGCGACAGGTCGGCTCCAGCATCGTTTCCGCCCGGGCTGACAGAACATCACTCCCGCGACATCGTCGGCGCAAGTCGCGACCACGCGACGAATTTGCGCAAACAGCAAACATCGGGAGTGATCAATGAACAAGGTGGAATTCCTCAGCGTCACCAAGCATCCCTTCGCCGCACGCTACGACAACTTCATCGGCGGCAAGTTCGTCGCGCCGGTCTCGGGACGGTATTTCGACAATGCCTCGCCGGTGAACGGCCAGATCGTCTGCAAGATCGCGCGCTCCGACCATCAGGACGTCGAGGCTGCGCTCGACGCCGCGCATGCCGCCAAGGCTGCCTGGGGACGCACCAGCGCCGCCGAGCGCGCCGCGATCCTGAATAAGATCGCCGACCGCATGGAAGAAAATCTCGAGCGCCTCGCTATCGCCGAGACCTGGGACAACGGCAAGCCGATTCGCGAGACCCGCGCCGCCGACCTGCCGCTCGCGATCGACCACTTCCGCTATTTTGCGGGCGCCATCCGGGCCCAGGAAGGTTCGCTCGGCGAGATCGACCAGGACACCATCGCCTATCATTTCCACGAGCCGCTCGGCGTGGTCGGCCAGATCATTCCCTGGAACTTTCCGCTGCTGATGGCCTGCTGGAAGCTTGCACCCGCGCTGGCCGCCGGCAATTGCGTGGTGCTCAAGCCCGCCGAGCAGACGCCGGCCTCGATCATGGTCTGGGCCGAGATCGTCGGCGATCTCTTGCCGCCCGGCGTCCTCAACATCGTCAACGGCTTTGGCCTCGAAGCCGGCAAGCCGCTGGCCTCGAGCCCACGGATTGCCAAGATCGCCTTCACCGGCGAGACCACGACAGGTCGGCTGATCATGCAGTATGCCAGCCAGAACCTCATTCCCGTCACGCTGGAGCTCGGGGGCAAGTCGCCGAACATCTTCTTCAAGGACGTCACCGCAGAAGACGACGACTTCTACGACAAGGCGATTGAAGGTTTCGTCATGTTCGCGCTGAACCAGGGCGAGGTCTGCACCTGTCCGAGCCGGGCACTCGTCCATGCAGACATCTATGACCGCTTCATGGAGCGGGCCCTCAAGCGGGTTGCCGCAATCAAGCAAGGCGATCCGCGCGAGGCCGACACCATGATCGGCGCGCAGGCCTCCGGCGAGCAGCTGGAGAAGATTCTCTCTTACATCGACATCGGCAAGCAGGAGGGCGCGAAGGTGCTGGCCGGCGGCGGACGTGCCAACCTGACCGGCGACCTTGCTGGCGGTTTCTACGTTCAGCCGACGGTATTCGAGGGCCACAACAAGATGCGAATCTTCCAGGAAGAGATATTCGGCCCCGTCGTCTCGGTCACGACCTTCAGGAACGACGACGAGGCGCTCGCGATCGCCAACGACACACTTTATGGCTTGGGGGCCGGTATCTGGAGCCGCGATGCCAACCGCTGCTACCGCTTCGGCCGGGCGATCCAGGCCGGACGGGTCTGGACCAATTGCTACCATGCGTATCCTGCGCATGCTGCATTCGGCGGCTACAAGCAGTCGGGCGTCGGGCGCGAGAACCACAAGATGATGCTCGATCACTACCAGCAGACCAAGAACCTGCTGGTCAGCTACAGCCCGAAGAAGCTCGGCTTCTTCTGATCGGGCAGGAGCGGGCGGCGTCATTTGGCGCCGCTCTCTCCGGCAAACGGGCGCTGACGAGCGCCGCGCTTCGAGGCGCGGCCCCGTCAATCGCCTGTGATTAAATTTGTTGCCGCATCGGCGCCAAAGATTTTCCAATATTTCGATCACGTTGCAGTGCGGCATAATGAAAGTCATATCATTCCGCCCCGGTGCTTTCGCGCGCGTTTGAACTGGGTTAGAGAGGGCTTAGTTTTCTCTGACCCGGAATTCCTATGGCCGCACCTAAGAAAGCCGCCGCGAGCACCCCACAGCATAAGACCAACGGCGGTTCGCCCCCGGAATTTACGCGGGAGCAGGAGCTCAAGGCGCTCCGCGACATGCTTCTGATCCGGCGATTCGAGGAAAAGGCCGGCCAGCTTTACGGCATGGGCGCGATCGGAGGCTTCTGCCACCTCTATATCGGGCAGGAGGCCGTGGTGGTCGGCATGCAGATGGCCCTGAAGCTGGGCGATCAGGTGATCACCGGCTATCGCGACCACGGCCACATGCTCGCCACCGGCATGGAGGCCAACGGCGTCATGGCCGAGCTCACCGGCCGCCGCGGCGGTTATTCCAAGGGCAAGGGCGGCTCCATGCACATGTTCAGCAAGGAGAAGCACTTTTACGGCGGCCATGGCATCGTCGGCGCGCAGGTCTCGCTCGGCACCGGCCTTGCGTTCGCCAACCACTATCGTGGTAACGACAATGTCAGCGTCACCTATTTCGGCGACGGCGCGGCCAACCAGGGCCAAGTCTATGAGAGCTTCAACATGGCCGAGCTGTGGAAGCTGCCGGTGATCTACGTGATCGAGAACAACCGCTATGCCATGGGCACTTCGGTCTCGCGCGCCTCGGCGCAGCAGGATTTCTCCAAGCGCGGCGCCTCCTTCAATATTCCTGGCATGCAGGTCGACGGCATGGACGTCCGCGCCGTGAAGGCGGCGGGCGAGGAGGCTGCGGCCTGGTGCCGTGCCGGCAAGGGTCCCTACATCCTCGAGATGCAGACCTACCGCTATCGCGGCCACTCGATGTCCGACCCCGCAAAGTACAGAACGCGCGAGGAGGTCGAAAAAGTCCGTCACGATCAGGACCCGATCGAGCAGGTGCGCAATCGCCTGCTGGCCGCCAAGGTCAGCGAGCAGGATCTGAAGGCGATCGACGCCGAGGTGCGCGACATCGTCAACGCGTCCGCCGACTTTGCCCAGCATGATCCCGAGCCGGACGCCGCCGAGCTCTGGACCGACATTTATCGCTGAACGCGCGCAAGCTTTCTTTTGGAGTCGATATGCCAATTCAAGTGCTGATGCCCGCGTTGTCACCCACGATGGAAAAGGGCAACCTCGCCAAGTGGCTGAAAAAAGAGGGTGAGACGATCAAGTCAGGCGACGTCATTGCCGAGATCGAGACCGACAAGGCCACCATGGAGGTCGAGGCGACCGATGAAGGCACGCTCGGCAAGATCCTGATCCCCGAGGGTACCGCCGACGTCGCCGTGAACACGCCGATCGCGACGATCCTGGCCGATGGCGAGACCGCCGCGGATCTCGCCAAGGCACCGGCACCTGTCCAGCAGCAGAAGGCTGCAGAATCCGCAGCCCCGGCCGCCGCAAAGGCCGAGGCACCCGCGCCCAAGGCTGCGACGTCCGCGCCGCGGGTCGTCGCCGCGCCCGATCCGGAAGTCCCTGCCGGCACCGAGATGGTGACGCAGACCATCCGCGAAGCCTTGCGCGATGCCATGGCCGAAGAGATGCGCCGCGACGCCGACGTTTTCGTCATGGGCGAGGAAGTCGCGGAATATCAGGGCGCCTACAAGGTGACCCAGGGTCTCTTGCAGGAATTCGGCGCCAAGCGCGTCATCGACACCCCGATCACCGAGCACGGCTTTGCCGGCATCGGCGTCGGCGCTGCGATGACCGGGCTGAAGCCGGTCGTCGAGTTCATGACCTTCAACTTCGCCATGCAGGCGATCGACCAGATCATCAACTCCGCGGCCAAGACGCTCTACATGTCCGGCGGACAGATGGGCTGCTCGATCGTGTTCCGTGGGCCGAACGGCGCCGCCGCGCGTGTCGCCGCCCAGCACAGCCAGGACTATTCGTCCTGGTATTCGAACGTCCCGGGTCTCAAGGTGGTCGCGCCGTTTTCGGCCGCGGACTACAAGGGCCTGCTCAAGGCCGCGATCCGCGATCCCAATCCGGTGATCTTCCTCGAGAACGAGGTGCTCTATGGCCACACCGGCGAAGTGCCGAAGCTCGACGATTTCGTAATCCCGATCGGCAAGGCGCGCATCGTGCGCTCCGGCAGCCACGTCACCATCATCTCCTGGTCGAATGGCATGACCTATGCGCTGAAGGCCGCCGACGAACTCGCCAAGGACGGCATCGAGGCCGAGGTGATCGACCTGCGCACGCTGCGTCCGATGGACACCGAGACCATCGTCAACTCCGTCAAGAAAACGGGTCGCGCGGTCACGGTGGAAGAGGGCTGGGCGCAGAGCGGCGTCGGCGCCGAGATCGCTGCGCGAATCATGGAAAACGCCTTCGACTATCTGGACGCGCCGGTCGCGCGCGTCTCCGGTAAGGACGTGCCGATGCCCTACGCGGCGAACCTGGAGAAGCTCGCGCTGCCCTCGGCGGCCGAAGTGGTCGAAGCCGCCAAAGCCGTCTGCTACAGGTAGACCATGGCGGGCCCGAAGGAGCAGCCGCTACCGCCCGACGTCATGACCCGCGAGGACGCGGTTGAGATCCTGCGCGTGTTCGTGCTGGACGGCGGGCTGTCGATGGCGTTCCAGCGCGCCTTCGACGAGCCCGACATGTGGGGCTTGCTGCTCGTCGATCTCGCCCGTCACGCCGCGCGCGCCTATGCGCGCGAGAGCGAGTATACCGAGGAGGATGCCCTGAACCGGATCCTCGAGATGTTTCAGGCGGAGATCGAGCGGCCGACCGATACCGGCACGACGACACCGCGCGGGAAGGGGCACTGACCGTGGCGATCGAATCCTATCATTTCGATTTCATGCTGGAGGCGATCCGCGAGGCGGAGGCGTCTATCGCGCAGGGCGGCCTGCCGATCGGCGCGGTGCTGACGCGCGACAACAAGATCATCGCCCGTGGTCACAACAACCGCGTGCAGGAGAACAATGTCATCCTGCACGGTGAGATGAGCTGCCTGCGCGAGGCGGGCACCATCTCGTTCCACGACACCGTCATGTACACGACGCTGTCGCCATGCTCGATGTGCGCCGGCGCGCTCGCTTTGTTCAAGGTCTCGCTGGTGGTGATCGGAGAATCCGTTACTTTCCCGGGGTCGAAGGACATCCTCGACAAGTTCGGCATCCCCTGGATCGACCTTGCCGACGACCGCTCCATCACCATGATGAAAAATTGGCGTTCCAATCCGGCCAATGAGCGGCTGTGGCAGGGCGACATCGGCAACTAACCCTGGTCTGTTCGTCTTCGCTTCGAGGACGACGTTTTGAAAAGTTCTTCGTGAGGTCAGCATGCCCATCAACATCCTGATGCCCGCTCTTTCGCCGACGATGGAGAAGGGCAACCTCGCCAAGTGGCTGAAGAAGGAAGGCGACAAGGTCAAATCCGGCGACGTCATCGCCGAGATCGAGACCGACAAGGCGACCATGGAGGTCGAGGCGATCGACGAAGGCACGATCGCCAAGATCCTGGTGCCAGAGGGCACGCAGGACGTCCCGGTCAACGACGTGATCGCGGTATTGGCCGGCGAGGGCGAGGATGTGAAGGCCGCGAGCGCCGGGGCTGCCAAGCCAAGCGCCTCGGCTGCGCCGCCCAAAGCCGCTGAAGCTCCTGCTGCCGCGCCGGCACCGGCTGCTGCGAAAGCGCCGCCTGCCGCGGCACCCGCGCCGCAGGCCGCGGCTCCCGCTGCACATGGCAACGGCCATGGCGGCCGCGTATTTTCGTCACCGCTGGCGCGCCGTCTCGCCAAGGACGCCGGCATCGATGTTGCGATGGTGGCCGGCAGCGGCCCGCACGGCCGCGTGGTCGCGCGCGACGTCGAGCAGGCCAAATCCGGCAGGGGCCTGAAGGCGCCCGCGGCGACCCCATCCTCGGTGCCCGCGATCGCGCCGACCATGTCGGACAAGCAGATCCTTTCGCTGTTCGAGCCCGGCTCCTACGAAGTCGTCCCGCATGACGGCATGCGCCGCACCATCGCGCAGCGCCTGACTGCGTCGATCCAGAACGTCCCGCACTTCTATCTCACTATCGATTGCGAAATCGGCAAGCTGCTCGCCGCCCGCGAGGAGATCAACGCCGCCGCGCCGAAGGACAAGGAGAAGAAGCCGCTCTACAAGATCTCGGTCAACGACTTCGTCATCAAGGCGATGGCGGTCGCGCTGCAGAAGATCCCGAACTGCAATGTGAGCTGGACCGAATCCGGCATGGTCAAGCACCACCATTCCGATGTCGGCGTGGCCGTCGCGATGCCCGGAGGCCTGATCACGCCGATCATCCGCAAGGCCGAGACCAAGACGCTGTCGACCATCTCTAACGAGATGAAGGATTTTGCCGCGCGGGCGCGCTCGCGCAAGCTGAAGCCGGAAGAATACCAGGGCGGCACCACCGCGGTCTCCAACCTCGGCATGTTCGGCATCAGCCACTTCACCGCCGTGATCAACCCGCCGCACGCGACCATCCTCGCGGTCGGCACCAGCGAGGAGCGCCCCGTCGTGCGCGGCGGCAAGATCGAGATCGCGCACATGATGAGCGTGACCCTGTCCTGCGATCACCGCGCTATCGACGGCGCGCTCGGCGCCGAGCTGATCGGCGCCTTCAAGCAGCTGATCGAAAATCCAGTCATGATGATGGTCTGACGCGCGGCAAAGGGGGCAACGTTGCATGTCCGTACCCGCTGGCCATGGATATCGCTGCTGCTTGGAGCTGTGGTTGCGCTCAACCCGATTGGGCTCGATTTTCTTTACTCCGCGTTCTTTGCCGGTGAACAACTGGCACGGAACATCGCCCAGCCTATCGTTCTGATTGCCTTGGCCGTGATGGCTTTGGCGACGATGCTCGAATGGCTGGTGAGGTCTTTTCTGATCAGGCGCCGCGCCCGCGGCGCCTCTTGAGTTGAACGGGAGCCCGCATGGCCGACACATCCTTCGACGTCATCATCATCGGGTCCGGCCCCGGCGGCTATGTCACCGCGATCCGCGCTGCCCAGCTCGGTCTCAAGACTGCGATCGTCGAGAAATCGTATCTCGGCGGCATCTGCCTGAACTGGGGCTGCATCCCGACCAAGGCGCTGCTGCGCTCGGCCGAGATCTATCACTACATGCAGCACGCCAAGGATTACGGCCTGTCGGCGGAGAAGGTCTCGTTCGATCCAAAAGCCGTGGTGCAGCGCTCGCGCGGCGTCTCCAAGCGGCTCAACGACGGCGTCGGCTTCCTGATGAAGAAGAACAAGGTCAGCGTGATCTGGGGCGCCGCCTCGATCGACGCACCCGGCAAGGTCACCGTGAAGAAGTCCGACGTCGAGGCGCCGAAGGGCGCACTGGGCGAGGGCAGCTACCAGGCCAAGCACATCATCGTTGCGACCGGCGCGCGGCCGCGCGTGCTGCCCGGGCTCGAGCCCGACGAGAAGCTGATCTGGACCTATTTCGAGGCGATGGTCCCGGAGCGGATGCCGAAGTCGCTGCTGGTCGTGGGCTCCGGCGCAATCGGCATCGAATTCGCGTCGTTCTTTCACACCATGGGCTCCGACGTCACCGTGGTCGAGGTGCTGCCGCAGATCCTGCCCGTCGAGGACGCGGAGATCGCAGCCCTGGCGCGCAAGCGTCTGGAGAAGCAGGGCATCAAGATGATGACCTCGACCAAGGTGACGAAGCTGGAGAAGAAGGCCGACAGCGTCGTCGCTACCACCGACGACGGCAAGGGCAAGCCGGCCACGACCGAGTTCGAGCGCGTGATCTCCGCCGTCGGCGTCGTCGGCAACGTCGAGAATCTCGGCCTCGAAAAGCTCGGCGTCAAAACCGACCGCGGCTGCATCGTGATCGACGGCTACGGCAAGACCAACGTGCCCGGCATCTACGCCATCGGCGACGTCGCAGGACCCCCGATGCTGGCGCACAAGGCCGAGCATGAGGGCGTGATCTGCGTCGAGGCGATCACGGGCCTGCATCCGCATCCCATGGACAAGAACCTGATCCCGGGTTGCACCTATTGCCAGCCGCAGGTCGCCTCGGTCGGTCTCACCGAAGCCAGGGCCAAGGAGAACGGCCGCGAAATCCGCGTCGGCCGCTTCCCATTCGTCGGCAACGGCAAGGCCATTGCGCTCGGCGAGGACCAGGGCCTGGTCAAGGTGATCTTCGACAAGAAGACCGGGCAGCTGCTCGGCGCGCACATGGTCGGCGCAGAGGTGACCGAGCTGATCCAGGGCTACGTCGTCGCAATGAATCTTGAGACCACGGAAGAAGAGTTGATGCACACGGTGTTCCCGCATCCGACCCTGTCGGAGATGATGAAGGAAGCGGTGCTCGATGCCTATGGAAGGGTATTGAATCTTTGACGATCGGACGGGCACACCGTCTTGACCCGTCATCCTGAGAGCTTGTGACCCATTCGATTTCTGCGGGTTTTGTCGGTGAGATTGCCACTGCGGTCGCGGCAATGGGAGGCTTTGGGTTTGAGTTTGTGGTGA
>NZ_JADPKQ010000273.1:0-964 GCF_023074015.1 Bradyrhizobium sp. 142 | reverse complement strand
TGGTGATCCCGGGACTGGGGCCGTCGCTGCGTGTGATGGGCACTCCGCGACGGCCCCAGTCCCTCCGATCCTGCGAGCAATGACGCAACCTCGGACCGGCCGACAGTCGGAGCTACATCCGTCAAGCGAAAGTAACATCCTCAGATGAGGCAATACGCGATGGCACGTTCCCGCGCCGATTCAACCGACCAACTTCATTGTTTCCATCGCCATCGAAATCGTGAGGATCGAAGAGTGGTGCTAGCTTGCCGACCTCACCACGTTCGATCTGCCTGATGCCGCGATGCGAGTATCCCTTTAATTTTTCATACAGGCTTGCCTCATAGACATCACTTGAGTGTCTAAATCCATCGAGCTCTCTCGTCCCAAAACGGCAAGAGGTTTTGCGTAGATCGTCAAGTTGAATTTGATAATCATCTGAACGCCGCTTATCCAATTTCCGCACGGAGCCAAACCACGTGATTCCGTGTCCGCCATCCTCTTCAAGGAGCCACACGAAGACTCGATCCCCCACAGAGATATTCTCACCCTGCATTTTTGCGACCGGGCGCGTGTGAAGAGAGAGCAGTTTGCCACTTAGCTCCGACGAGATCGGTCTTGATAACAAAAGCTCGTTGGTCTTCGTTTTGCTCGTAGTATTCCCGCCAAACTGGCGGCGGGTCCGGAACAACAAACGTTTCGATTCCATCGTCTTGCCATTCGATGCGACGCGCGATCTTCCTTTCCGCCGTCTCAAATACGATGCGTGTGACGCCCGGCCAGATCGATTCTGGGTCGTTATCGCTCAGCCGGTAAGTGAGCGTCGCGGTGTTTCCTTCGACCCGAATTGTAGAGTTGACGGCAAAGGTTGATCCATTCGGCTTCCGAGCTATGCAGGAAAGTGGGTGATGACGGAATGAGATAGGCGGCGTATCGAGGCGGGTGTCGAGCCTGCCAGAACCTCTCAAGGAGAGCGATACGCCAT